>CANHEC010000309.1 GCA_947459455.1 Chitinophagaceae bacterium | reverse complement strand
ACCTGGTGGCGGGTGTAGCTGGTAGCAAAACTTTTTACTACCACTGCTGGCTGCGAAATACCCTGTTGCAGGCCACGGCGCATGAGTGTAAAATGCTCCTGCACAAAACGAGGCACATCGGTCAATAACAACAAATAGCGCTCCACGTCGGCTGCCGTGCGAAAACTGCGAGGCACCCGAAAAGACAGGTTCATGTGAAAGCCGCCATCGGCCACAATCGGACTGAGGTAGCGCCGCAGTTCATACTCCTGCACATCATCTTCCAGCATAAACTGTAGCAGGCGCAGGGTGATCTGATCATCAAACGATATTCCAGCGGTATCTATCGAACGCAGCTGCTGTAACTGCAAAGCGGCAACGGCATGGTCGGCAGCAAAGCGCTGTTCCGAAAAATCGCCCAGCGGCTTGGTTGAATCTGCCTGCGTTTTCTTTTCATATTCTGCACGCTGCATCAACAGTTGGCGCAGCGCTTTCGATTGTACGCCATCGGCCTGACACCAGCCTGCGACCGCCGATAGCAGCACCGCCGCTATCATCATCATTTTTTTCATCATGCTATCCATTAACTATACCAGAGGCTCGTTGCTCCAACTACCATTTACACTCCGCCACAGCTGCCAGGGATTGTCGTTTTGCAATGCAGCAGGCAGGTATTCATTTGGCCAGCTTTGATACGCCAGCGGTCGGCAAAAACGGCGAATGGCATCGGCACCCACACTGCCAAATCGGCTATCGGTGCTGGCCGGAAACGGACCGCCATGTTGCATGGCCTGACATACCTCTACTCCCGTAGGCACCCCATTCAGCACCAGCCGGCCACACTTGCTGCTTACAATAGGCAGCAAGTCGGCAAACGCTTCCAGATCGGACGCGGTAGCCATCAGGCTGCAGGTGAGCTGTCCTTCCAAAGCCTGCGCTACGGCCTGTATTTCCGCAGCGTTTTCGCATTTTACCAAAAGTGAAAATGGGCCGAATACTTCGTGGCGAAGTGCCGGCTGCTGCAAAAAATTGGCTGCATTCACGATGCCAATAGCAGCACTTGCCTGTAAACTATTGTGCCCGGCCTGGCCCTTTGCCCAAGGCTGCACCCCTCGCTGCGCCAACGCTTTGGCCTTGTTCATTTCAAATGCATCGGCAATGCCCTGGTGCAGCATGGTGCCGGCGGGCACCTGGCCAATGGCCTCCGACAAAGAGGCCGCAAATGCATCGAAAGCCTCACCGGCCATCCCGATAAGCAGGCCCGGATTGGTACAAAACTGCCCTACCCCCAAGGTAATAGAAGCAGCATATTGCTGTGCCACAGCAGCAGCATCGGTAGCCAATTTATCGGGCAACAAAAACACCGGATTCACACTGCCCATTTCGGCAAAAACGGGTATTGGCTCGGGCCGCTGATTGGCCGCATCAAACAAAGCTTTGCCACCAGCAAAAGAACCAGTGAAGCCCACCGCTTTGATAGCAGGATGCTTTACCAGCGCCTGGCCTACCTCGGTACTGCTGCCGTGCAAATGCACAAAAAGCGCCGTGGGCAAGCCATGCTTTTGCAAGCCCTGCTGCACCAATGCTGCTACGGCCTCGCTGGTACGGGCATGTGCCGGATGCGCTTTTAGCACCACCGGGCAGCCCGCAGCAAAAGCGCTGGCGGTATCGCCACCGGCGGTGGAATAAGCGTATGGAAAATTGCTGGCGCCAAACACCAGTACCGGACCCAGCGGCACATTCATTTTGCGCAGGTCGGGCTTGGGTGGCGTTTTGCCGGCATCGGCCGTATCGATACGCACCTCCAGCCAATCGCCGCGGCGGCAGGCTTCGGCATAGTTGCGCCACTGAAACATGGTGCGGGCCCGCTCGCCACGCAGGCGGGCTTCAGGCAAATGCGTTTCTTCCATGGTTAGTTGCAGCAGTGCATCGCCGCTTTGCTCCAACAGATCGGCTATGCTATACATCATATCGGCACGCTGTGCCAAGGTGGTGGCCGCCAGTGCCGGCGCCGCTGCCTGCATTTGCTGCAGGGCCTCGGCGATGGCCGCCGGTGTAGCATCTTGAAAATGAGCAGTCATGTATTTTTTAAAAAAATAGAGATGTAAAAATCAATTAGCGCAGGTAATCGGGCAAGGTGGGGCGCACAGCCAGTGCCGTATCAATGATGGCTTCAATGCGCTGGCGCTCCTCGCCTACCAGCCGCAGCCGTGGTGCCCGCACATACTCGCTGCCAAGGCCGGTTTTGGCTTCGCAAAGTTTGATGTACTGCACCAATTTGGGATGAATATCCAGTTCGAGCAGGGGCATAAACCACCGGTAAATAGCCATCGCCTCCTGCAATCTTCCTGCTTTTACCAGGCGATAAATGCAAACCGTCTCGGCCGGAAACGCACACACCAGGCCAGCCACCCAACCGTGGGCGCCCATCACCAGTTCTTCCATGGCCAGGGTATCTACACCACACAGTATTTTCAGGTCGGCGCCAAAGCGGCTAATGAGGCGGGTCACATTCGTAATGTCGCGGGTCGATTCTTTGACTGCCTGAATGTTGGGCAGCTGCAGCAATTCGGCAAACATGTCGGGCGTGGTTTCAATCTTGTAGTCCACCGGATTGTTGTAAATCATGATGGGCAGTAAGCAATTGAGTGCTACCTGCCGAAAATGGTAGAGCGTTTCGCGTTCATCGCTTTTGTAGCGCATGGGCGGCAGCAGCATCAGGCCATTGGCCCCCCACTCAGCCGCCAGTTGGGCCTGCCTTACTGCTTCGGCCGTACTGCCTTCCGCTATATTCAGCACCACAGGTACCCGCCCGTTTACAAAGGCTACCGATTCTTTTACCAGCACTTCTTTTTCGGCGGTGGTGATGGTACTGGCTTCGCCCAGGCTACCGCCAATGATGATGCCATCGACGCCGGCAGCCAGTTGGGCTTCTACATTCTTTAAGAACAAATCGATATCAAGGCTATCATCGGCCTTGAACTTGGTAGTGAGGGCCGGATACACGCCCTGCCAGGTTGGTTGCATGAATGGTAAAGATTGGGAAGGTGAAAAAAACGTGCCCAAAACTAACGGCCGTGCCGGCAGCCGGCTTTGCAGCACGTAGCCAACAATTAACTGATATTACCCATCTTTGTCGCTTTTATTCATCTGGCTTGCCAAAATTCGCTAAGTGAAAGTCGTCCCATTTACAGTACCGGTACCCCGCGACAGCAGCATTCATGCCCAGCATGAGGTATTGCCCCATTTTTACGAGCACCTGCACCGCCACCGCGAGGCGCAGCTGACCTGGATTGTAAAAGGCAGCGGCACTTTACTGGCCGGCCAGGGTGTTTTCCCCTTCTCAGCGGGCCAGGTATTTCTTATTGGCGCTGGTTTGCCGCATGTGTTTCGCAGTGCGGTATCGGCCACACCTACCCAGGAAGATGCAGAAGCGTGGACCCTCTTCTTTGATCCGCAGGGCCCGCTGGCAGCCGTGCTGCAGTTGCCCGAAATGCAGCCCATCCACCGATGGCTGCAGCACTATAGCCAGGGCTGCCGGGTAGCCGCCGCCCATGAAGCCGAAACGGCAAGGCTGCTGCACATGGCAGCCAGCCAGCAGCAACAGGCCCGTTTGCTTTGCTTTTTGCAGCTGCTGCAGCACCTGGCCGGCAGCCGGCAGCATGCACCGCTGGCCAGCTGGCAGCGCCCACTGCCCGAGGCCGAGGGCCAACGCCTGGGGGCTATTATGCAATACAGCCACCAACACCTGCACCGCAGCATTGGCCTGCCCGAAGTGGCCGCCCTGGCGCATATGAGTGTACCAGCATTTTGCAGGTACTTCAAAAAGCACACCGGCAAAACCTATATCCGGTTTTTGAACGAACTGCGCATACAAACTGCCTGCCGCCAACTACAGCAGGAGCCGGAGGCCGGCATTGCAGCGGCGGCCTACACCAGCGGCTTTCAGCATGTGGCCAGCTTCAATCGGGTGTTCAGGCAGCAAATGGGCCAAACGCCCGGCCAGTACCTGCGCCAATGGGCTGGTGCACAGGCCAAAATTTAGTTGGGGCTGGCCTTGCCTGCCGGGCCTATCCCACCCGCCCAACCCCTATATTTGCCCACCTTTTCAAAAAATACGTTAATCATTATTATGGAAAATTTGATCTACGCTGTACCGGCCATGGGTATCATCGGTTTGCTGT
>CANHEC010000308.1 GCA_947459455.1 Chitinophagaceae bacterium | reverse complement strand
TTTGGATCAGCACCGGGGTCGCTACGTAGGTCCCCTTCTCACCATCTATGAGTGCTGCGTACAGCGAATCGGCAAAGGGGCCGGTGCGACCAGTAAGCACCAGTTTGGCGGCGCCCGGCTGTGCACCGGCTACACCGAAAAATAAAGCGGCCAACAGCGTGAAAAACAGAAATCGATTACAACCCATGAGCTTGCTACTTTCGCACACCCCAAGCCGGGCGTGTAGCACAAATGTACGGGCTGCCGAAAGCCGATGGATGCGACCTTTGGCAGCAACTAATTGTTAAACCAGCCTGCAACCGCTATTGGCTTCAAATAAATCACATGAAAAAACTTGGCATACTGGGAGGTGGTCAGCTTGGACGAATGCTACTGCAGGCCGCAGCCAACTACCCTGTGGTAACGCATGTGCTGGAAAACGACCCGGACTGCCCGGCTGCAAAACTCTGCCATCATTTTACCCTCGGCGACTTCAGAAACTATGACGATGTGCTGACGTTTGGCAGGCAGGTGGACGTTATTACCATTGAGATTGAGGCGATTAACGTAGATGCCCTCGAAACGCTGGAAAAAGAAGGCAAAACTGTGATCCCCTCGCCGGCCGTGCTGCGCACTATTAAAAACAAGGTGACGCAAAAGGCTTTTTACGAGCATCATGCGGTGCCGACCCCCTCGTTTGTGGTCACCCACACACTGACCGAATTGCAACAGCATGCCGATAAACTGCCGGCTGTGCACAAAGTGGGCGAAGGCGGCTACGATGGCAAAGGCGTACAAATGCTCCATTCGGTCGATGACTTTTCAAAAGGATTTGACGCCCCGGCGGTATTGGAGCAAAAAGTAGCCATCGCCACCGAGATAGCCGTGATAGCGGCGGTAGACCAGGCCGGCAAGGTGGTGCTGTACCCGGCTGTGGAAATGGTGTTCGATCCGGTACTGAATTTGCTGGACTACCAGCTGTGCCCGGCACAAGTAGCGCAAACCGTGCACTGGAAGGCTGAAGCCATTGTGATGCGGCTGGTAAAGGCCTTTGGCAGTCCCGGCTTGTTTGCAGTAGAACTATTGGTGGACAAACAGGGCGAGGTATGGGTGAATGAAACAGCGCCGCGGGTGCACAATAGTGGTCACCACAGCATTGAAGCCCACTACAGCTCGCAGTACGATATGCTGCTGCGCATATTGCTGGGTTATCCGCTGGGTAGCCCTGAGGCACAATCGGCTTCGGCCCTGGTAAACCTGATAGGCGAACCCAGCTTCAGTGGGCCCGCCCGCTACGAAGGCCTGGAAGAAGTACTGAAAATGCAGGGAGCCTATGTTCACATTTATGGCAAAGCACAAACCAAGCCGGGCCGTAAAATGGGCCACGTGACCCTGCTGGGTACCGACCGGGTAGACCTGATGCGGAAAGCCCGGCAGGTAAAAGAAGGCTTGAAAGTGAAGGCCTGAGTAGCTGTCTGGCAGTTGTTTCTAACATTTTTTTGAGCGTCCTGCCAGCGTTTTCGGCAAGGAAAACAGCATTGCATCGTCATATATGAGCATAAAACAGACCAACTTGAACCAACTGAAAACATGGTGCCTGGCCAGCCTGTGCCTGCTGGCAGCGTGCAAAGGCGATGCCCCCAAGGAAGCAGCCGGCGCCAAAAAGCAAGGACCTACGCCGGGTTTCGACGCTATTGTAGCCGGTGAAGAGATGATAGACCGCAGGGTAAACGCCCCCGGTACCGTACTGCCCAATGAAAATACCGAGCTGCACCCCGAAGCCAGCGGCCGTGTGGTCGCCATCAATTTCAACGAAGGTAGTTTTGTACGCAAAGGCACCCTGCTGGTAAAGCTGTTTGACGGCGACCTGCAGGCGCAGCTGCGTAAACTGGAAGTACAGCTGAAAGTAGCTGAAGCCACCGAACGCCGGCAAAAAGAGCTGCTGGCCATCAACGGTACCAGCCAGCAGGATTATGACCTGGCCGGCCTGAACGTGAGCAATATCAAAGCCGATATGGAGCTGCTGCGGGTGAACATTGCCAAAACCGAACTGCGGGCTCCCTTCGCTGGTCGCCTGGGTTTGCGCAGCATCAGCCTGGGCGCCTATGTTACACCGGCCACCATCGTTACCAGTATTGCCGAGGTAAGCCGGGTGAAGATCGAATTTGCCGTACCGGAGAAATATGCGGCCGACATGCTGCCTGGCAAGCAGGTATCGCTGCTGGCTACCGCCACCGGCAGGCGCTACAATGCTGCCGTAGTAGCAGCCGAAAACAGCATCACAGCTGCCAGCCGCAACCTGATGGTACGGGCGGCTGTGAGCAACAAAGATGCCAGCCTTACGCCGGGGGCTTTTGTAGAAGTAACTATGGAAATGGGCAACAAAGCTCCCGCCATCATGATCCCATCGCAGGCGCTGATGCCCGGCACCCGCAATAAAAATGTGATTGTAGCCAATAACGGCAAAGCGGCATTCAGGATAGTGACCACCGGCTACCGCGACTCGGCCCGCATAGAAATTACCAGTGGCCTGAAGGCTGGCGATACCGTCATTACTACCGGACTGCTGACCATCAAAGACGGGATGCCCATCAAGCCAAAGCTGAAGTCCAGATAGGGTCACCGGCGTTGAGTTTTTTTATCCATGGCCAGGCCATGAAAAATGCCGCCAGCGGCGGTGCAGTAACAAACGATATGAATATATCAGAGCTAAGCTTGAGGCGGCCGGTGCTGGCCATCGTCATCAACCTGCTGATTTTGTTATTCGGCTTGTTGGGCTTCACGTTTCTGGGTGTTCGCGACTACCCGATGATTGAGCCGGCCACCGTGAATGTGCGAACTAACTACCAGGGTGCCAATGCCGATATTGTAGAAAGCCAGATCACCGAGCCCATCGAAAAGGCCATCAACAGCGTTCCCGGCATTCGCAATATCACCAGCAATAGCAGCCAGGGCGTTTCCAATATCACGGTCGAGTTCAACCTCGATATTCCGCTGGAAGAAGCAGCCAACGATGTACGCGACAAAGTATCACAAGCCATTCGCTCCCTCCCCTCCGACCTCGATCAACCACCGGTAGTAAGCAAAAGTGATGGCGGTGGCGAGTCGATCCTGAGCATGGCTGTGCGCAGCAATACCCGTAACCAGCTGGAGATTACCGAATTTGCCAACAACGTGCTGGTGGACCGTCTACAGACTATTCCCGGCGTGAGCGGCATTCAGATTTGGGGCGAAAAGCGATACGCCATGCGCATTTGGCTGGATCCGCAGCGCCTGGTGAGCCGCGGCATTACGGCCAACGAAGTATCCAGCGCCATGCTGCGTGAAAACGTAGAACTGCCCTCGGGCAAATTGGCCGGCGACAATACCGAGCTGACCGTGCGTACACTGGGCCGCCTGAATACCGAAGAAGAGTTTGAAAACATCATCGTGCGTAGCGATGCCAATGGCATCATTCGCCTGAAAGACGTGGCCGATGTGGTACTGGGTCCTGAGAACGAAGAAACCTCGTTCAAAGAAAGTGGTGAGCCGCTGGTAGGCCTTGCCATTGTACCGCAGCCGGGCAGCAACTATATCTCCATTGCCGATGAGTTCAGTCGCCGTTTTCAGTCGATCAGCAAAGAATTACCGGCCGATATTTCAACTAAAATACTGCTGGATACTACCAAGCCCATCCGGCGTTCGCTGGAAGAAGTGAAAGAAACACTTGTAATTTCAGTAGGCCTGGTGGTGCTCATCATTTTCCTGTTTTTCCGCAGTGCCAATATGGCCTTCCGTCCGCTAATCGATATACCGGTGTCACTGGTGGGCGCCTTCTTTATCATGTACCTGGCGGGCTTTACCATCAATGTGCTTACGCTGCTGGCCATCGTACTCGCCACCGGTCTGGTGGTAGATGATGGCATTGTGGTGACGGAGAACATTTTTAAAAAGATGGAAGGCGGCATGAACAAATGGGCCGCCGCCCGGGAGGGGTCGAAAGAAATCTACTTTGCTGTCATCAGCACCTCCATCACCCTGGCGGTGGTGTTCCTGCCCATCATTTTCCTTGAAGGTTTTGTAGGCAAGCTGTTCCGCGAATTTGGCATTGTGGTAGCAGGTGCGGTGTTGATTTCGGCCCTCGTATCGCTGACGCTAACCCCGGTGCTGAACGTGAAACTGACGCCGAAAAGTGGCGCCAAACATG
>CANHEC010000307.1 GCA_947459455.1 Chitinophagaceae bacterium | reverse complement strand
GCCATCGGGGCTGCGGCTGTTGTGGTTGCTGCCAATGGTGGCACCAGCGGCCAGGTTGCTTTGGCCCATTACCAGGGCGGCGCACAAAAAGCTGTTGTTGTGGTGTTGTTCGTGGGCCGGAAAAATGAGGGAGTTCAGCACCTCGCAGCAGCTGATGGTACTGTTTTGGCCCAGGTACGAGTTGATGAGGCGGGCACCATACTTCAGCTGCGAGTGGGCCGACAGGATAAAGCGCACCGCTTTTACCCCGTAAAAAATACGGCAACCAAAGCCCACGATCCCATTTACCAGCTCGCAGCCTTCGCCCACCTGGCTTTTGGCATCAGGGCTGGAGTTGATGGTTACGTTCTTAATCTTGTTGGCCCCCTTCAGGTAGGCATCGCTGCCTATCCACACATCTTTCAGGATGGCGCAGTTCTTGATCACCGTGCGGTCGCCCACCTTGCCGTAGTAGCCGCGGCGGCTGTCAAACTTCTTTTGCGTAAAAGCCTTGAATTTTTCCAGCAGCGCATCATCCTGCCGGTATTTGCTCCACAGCCAGGCGTCGCCCGGCTCCATGCCATTAAAGGGAATCACGCTGCGGCCGCCGTTTTCATTGCACAGCTCCAGCCATATGCGCAGGCTTTCGGGCTCGCCGTCTTTCAGCACCCCGTTGCCAAACTTGGCATGCGGTGTGGTCATCAGCTCATTCACGTTTACAATAATCACCTCGCTGCCAATGATGTAGTGGCTCAGGTAGTTCACATTGTCTATTACCACATTGTCGCCAAAATCGCAACTGATGATGGTACTGTTGTACAGGCCCACCGGCACCCGCAGCTGGCTGTACTCCAGGTAGTAGGGTTCCAGCTTGCCTATGCGCACCAGGCCATAAAACTTGCAGTTTTTCACCAGCTCGGGGTTAAAGGCATCGCCCACCAGCAGGTTGTTCCAGTTGTCGCTGGTATTGCCATTGCGCACCAGCACTTCTATTTCGTAGGCACTCAGCTGGCGGTAGGCTATGCCGCTGCGGTTTTGCAGGTTGCGCAGGTAGTATTCGTCTTCGCCGGCAGGCAGGTAGTCGGGCGCTATAAACTCGTAGCCCAGCTGCTGCAGCGGAATTTTTTTAATGGCGTTCATACAGGGTAGCAGCTGAGTGCTGCGTGGCGGCAAAGGTAATTCATAAAATTTCTTAAGAATCTGATTTTCATGCTGTCTGCAGGTAGCCGGGGCGGTGGCGCAGGCGGTAGCAGAGGAGTGGGGGCAATCGGCAGCTGTGCCTGTATCAGCTATTGTTCGGGCTGCTGCAGGCTGTCTCGGCAAAGCCGAGACTTCGGCCCTTCGCTGCGCTGCGGGCTCCCCGCCGCGGCGGGGCCCTTTCGCATCCCGCTGCCCATCAGCAGCCTTGCAGGGCCCGGCATGCGTTCGTTCATTCCTTTATTGGTTTACCTCCAGCAGCAGGGCAAAGCGTACCGACGGCACTGGTAAAAAGCTGCTTAGATTTACTGCAGAAAAAGAAAAACGGGATTGTAGGTTTGGCGATAGGGTATCGACAATACAAATGTCGAAGAGCGGGAGGGTAGACTACTGCAATCAGCTAACGGTATATAAGCCGCCCGGTACAGAAGTATCCCACCGGCCAAAAAGCAAGTAGGGGAGGCCGCACAGAGGGAGGCGCGGGCCCGTCTCGGCTCAGCCGAGACCCCGGAGGGATTGGGCTTGTCTTTATTTTTTCTGCATGCTCCTATTCCGCATGCCTATTTGCATCTAGGCAAAAAGTAGGTAGTGGCAAGTGGTACGGGCAGTAGATGTAGTGGTAGATATCAATGAATGGTGGCTTACATTTGACAGAACAGCCAAGTGGACTACAAATCCGGCGATACGCATTCGGGATTGCAAATCCCGAATAGCAGGTGTTAAATTGATGATATGTATAAGTGTTTGATTTTGTCCTTGCAGGTTTTATATTTTTACTCTTGTAGTTCGGGGGGGGCGGGTCAGGATATTGATAGCATTCTGTTGAGTATACGCAAAAGCGGTAATATTTCGCATAGAGAGGAAGAGGGTCGATTTGTCTACGAAAGCGAAGGGCAGGAAGAGGGTCGATATTTAGCGAGTTTTGTTACTAAGAAGGAAAATACCCAAATTGAGTATATAAGTCATGGCGGCAGAGAAAGTGATACTCTCATCTTAAAAGGCTGTTCCATAGCGATAGAGTCAAAGCTTGATCCACTCTCTATTCAGGTGTATGCTACAAATCATAGTGAAAAAGATTATGTTGTGTTCATCGGGAATGCACAATCTGCTTCAGGTTCAGGACAACAAGTTAGATTCTTTATACTAGTTGAAATTGATAAATGGCAGAAGCCGGTTAAGCAGTATGAGTTTAGCAGCCGCTTTGGAAGTATCAACTGTTTAGACGATTTTAATGGCGATGGTTCTTTAGATTATTTCAAAATAACTAAAGGCAATAAAGCCAGAGAGTTTCTTTTGACAGTCAATAATGTCAGATGTGGCAAGAAAGTCTTCGATGGATATATTTTGCTTGAATATGAACTCGATGACCGGTTTGTCATTGTTAAAAGTAGTATTCCGACTCGCTAGTTTAAGGTGAGTTTTTTCGCCTTGGTTCGTTCCGCCTCTGCCGTTGTTTCTTTCGAAGTAGCCGTTCCGCCCCACGGCTTTTCGGACTGTGCCGGTGCTCCTTTTGAAGTCGCCTTTGTGGGTGTTTTCACCCGCAACTATGCATCCCATCTTGCGCCAGTGTTCCGTCTCAGCGGGCCACTGTTGTCTGTCAAATCCCGCGGATGGTGTCCGCATTACAAAGCAAACATCCAGGCCCGCCAACATCCTCGCCGGTAGGGTAGACTACTGCAGCCGGTAACAATTCATCAACCGCACGGTACAAAAGCACCCCACCGGTCAGTTTTACCTTCCCGCCATAAAGCCATCGGTCTGCCTGACTGAAGCCGTAAGTACTTTCGGTCCGGCATCCTTTGTGGTCGGTGTTTCACCGTTACTGCCTCGGCATGTCCAATGTGTTCGCAATTCTTTTGCTGATACGGAACGTGTCTTGCAAATCAACCAACAAGCTGTCTTCTACCATGCGCCGAATGGTATACCTGCGGGCATTATTTGCAGGGTTCGAGTTCAACGCAGCAAGGCCTACTGTATCTCTGAGTGATTCAGTGTAGAATTGGAATACATTCAGTTCGTTTGGCAGATGCCGGATGATGAGGGTCGTATCGATTGTTTTTCCTACCGCCAGCACAGGCCGTCGGAAACCGTAGGTCAGCGCTCTGACGTAGAATGAATCAAACGGATTGGCCAAAATGGTCAAACGCACTTTTGTAAAGTTGAGCTCCCGGGCCTTGACCACTGCATCGGTTATGTTTTTTCTCTGGTTGCACCTGTAAATGCGTTCCCTGAAGTCGGGCACATAGCTCGCATCTTCGTCGTATACAATGCCGCCATAGGCTACCCGCCCTACTTGCAATCCATAATCAAAGAAGTCGTCGCTCGGTTCAAACTGTAAGAGGAATTTACCCTCTGTGTCAGAAATGGTAGAATCAAGCGGTCCCACAGCATAGTCAATCGTGTTCAGGGCTTCACGGGCAGCGTACAGATAAATTTTAACGTTCGGCAGCCTTTTCCGCTTGACGTCGTCGTACACGACGCCGGCAATAGATTGCGATCCGGAATGTTCAATCCGCTTCCAACAGCCACTCAGCAGCATGCACGCCCAGCAGCAAAGCAGCAGGCTTTTATGTGTGTTCAATGTGTTTTGCTCTGCCATTGTCTACGTTGTTCTACCACAGCATTCCCCCGGTCTTTTGCCTTCTTTCCGTTAGTGTCGCTAAGTTAATACCTGCATAGTAGCATGCTGCAGGTTGCATCATTTTTACCAATTTGTATCTGCCAGGTACCTTTTGTGTTAAGCCGCTGGCTGGAAGGCTGATGCCGACCGCCAGCCTCGACTGATTACCATTGAAGTTTCCGCGAGGAGCGTCTGTGCCCTTTGCGGCAAACTGCTTATTTTGTTGCACCAATCAAACAACGCATATGAAAAAAGGAATGCTGATAGCTGCCTTTGCCCTTGGCCTGGCTACCTGTGGCCCCGCCACCCGCATCGAAAAAAGCTGGCGGGAACCTACCGCCACCAAAAAAATGACCGACTACCAAAAAGTACTGG
>CANHEC010000306.1 GCA_947459455.1 Chitinophagaceae bacterium | reverse complement strand
TTCGATATTGCTCAATATATCGGTGAGCACATAGGCCGAGGCGGCACTCAGCAGCCGGTATGGAGCTTTGTTGCTGTCGCTTTGCAGGTAGCGGGCTGGCTTGTACAAGCCTTCATTCGCAAATGCCGAAAACAAACAGGTCAGCTCTTCCAGCGTGGTGCCGCAGCCTCCCAGTATCATGCTCAGGCCCAGTTTGCGTTCGTCTTTTTTTACTTGCTCAAAGCCGCAGGCGGCCAGTGCCCGTATCAGCTGCGGCGTGCCCAGCTGGTTCAGCATTTTCACGGCCGGTATGTTCAGGCTATGGGCCAGCGCATACTCCATGCTCACCGTACCGTTAAACTGCTGATCGTAGTTTTCGGGTACATAGCCGGCGTAGTTCACCGGCACATCATGCAGGGTCATTTTGGGGGTGGTCAGGCCGGCATCCATGCACAGGCCATACAACAGTGGCTTCAGCGTACTGCCCGGCTGCCGGATGGCGGCGGCGCCATTTACCTGCCCGCCGTCAATTGTGTCGGCAAAGTTGGCCGAGCCTACGTAGGCTTCTACTGCCTGCGTCTGGTTGTTGATGACCACCACCGCAGCGTGCCGGATATTGTACAGCTGCAGCGGCCGCACATAGTCGGCTACCAGTTTTTCGGCTTTCAGCTGGGTATTGCTGCGCAGGGTGGTACTAATGCTGTAGCCGCCGCTGTAGCGCAGGCGCTGGCTCAGGTGGGGTGCCAGCCTTGGTACGGGCAGTCGCTGGGCGGTCAGCGGCTCCTGCAGTGCATCTTGCAGGGTTTGTGCATTGATGATGCCGGCGGCAGCAAAGCGGCGCAGCCATTGGTTGCGGGCTGCCAGCAGTGCTGCATTGTGCCGGCCGGGTCGCAGGCTGTTGGGCCGGTTGGGCACTATGCTCAGGGCGGTTATTTCTGCCAGGCTCAGGTGATCGGCGTTTTTATCGAAATACAACCAGGCCCCGGTTTTTATGCCTTCGAGGTTGCCGCCCATGGGCACCAGGTTCAGGTATAGTTGCAGCAATTCGTCTTTGCTGTAGCGCCATTCCATTTGCAGGGCCCTTACTGCCTCCACACATTTACTCCACAGGGTGCGGGGCCGCGGCTCCAGCATGCGCACTACCTGCATCGTAATGGTACTGGCGCCACTGGTAGTTCGGCCGCGTATCACATTGCGCAGCAGGGCACGGCTTATGGCCACGGGGTTGATGCCCGGGTGATAATAAAACCAGCGATCTTCTTTGTGCAAAATGGTTTGCCGCAGCAAGGGCGAAATTTCGTGGAGCTCCGTGTGCAGCCGCCATTTTTCGTCTTGCGTCAGCCAGGCATGTATCATGTGGCCATCGGCATCGTACACGGCCGTGCTGTAGGCCGGTGGCGCCGGTGGCGGGTACAGCACATTCAGCAGCATAAACACCAAAAACAGCGCAGCCAGCCAGCGCAGGACCGGCCAAAAAAGGCGGACAGTTGGCTGGTAAATGGTCGCTACAAAACGAGAAAGGCGCATGTGTACACGGCTGCACCAAGGCAGGGCAGCTAAAAGTAAGTGATTCAGCATTTGCTGTGGCGGCTATGCATCCGGCTGCCGGTGTAAGCACTCTTGGCTTTGTGCATTTATTAACCGATTTGTTTTTTGATGCAATTACAAAGCCGGCGTACATTCAGAACGGCAATCTGATCGCCACAATCGGGCGCAGGTTGGTTCCAACATGTCACATCCTGCATCGGCGCATCCCCCTTAGCGCAGTTGTCAATTTGGTCAGTTAGTTTGGCCAGCTTTTTCGTTTCTTTCTGCCTCATTTACCGGCATGGACCAAGCAATTGAAAGCATTGTTACATGCCGCCGCCGGCCGGTCAATGCCGTTTCACTTGTCTGCCTAAAACCAACCATATGTTTGCTGCTGCTGAAGCCGGCTCCGCCGTTATGCCGTTTCGCTCTTTTCGTCCTATGCTGCTGTTGCTCTTCGGTGCCCTGCTGGCGGTGGGCTGCAACCGGCACGTAGTAAAACTGGATTTTACCAACGCCGCCGAGGAGGTGCCCCAATTGGGCAATCTTGTCTTTCGTTTTTCCGAAGACCTCGTCAGCGATTCGCTGCTGAACAAATGGGACAGCACAGCCTATGTGGAATTTGAACCTGCCATCCGCGGTCAGTTCAGGTGGGAGGGGCGCAACCAACTGGTGTTTTCGCCGGCGGGGCCGCTACAGCCTGCCACCAGCTACCGGGCTCGGTTGAGCAAGCTGCTGCTGAAAGGCACCCGCTTTGGCGCCATCAAAGGTGGCGAGGATGTATCATTTAAAACCCCCGACCTGAAGCTGGAAAGCAGCCACGCTTACTGGACCCGTGCCGAGGGCAGCAACGCCACCCTGGCGCAAATAGATTTGTTTTTCAACTACCCGGTCGATCCAAAGCAACTGCAGGACAAGCTGTCTGCGTTGGTTGACGGCCAGCAGCAGTCTTACGAATTGCTGACGGTGAGTGCGCAGGAAAAAATGACGGTGCGGCTGTCGCAATTGCGCCTCGAAGACCGCGACTACAATCTCCAATTCAACGTAGGCAAGGGACTGGTACCGGTAGGGGGTGAGAATGGTCTGCCAGCGGTGGCTGAATACGAAAGCGTGTTGACCTCGCCCTTCGTGCTTAGCATCAATGAACTATCAGCCGAGCACGATGGCGTGACCGGCACCATTCTGGTAAAGACTAGCCAGCCATTGATGCCCGCTGCTTTTGCATCGCTGATTCGCATAGCGCCGGCCGTGCGGTTTAGTACAGAAATCACCGAGGATGGCCTGCTCATCAGCAGCGATCAGTTTGGGGTAGAAAACAGCTATAGCATTTCTTTTGCCAAAGGCCTGAAAGGCACCATTGGCGGCGTACTGAAAGAGGAGTACAGCAGTAGTGTGGCTTTTGGCAAGTTGGAACCCAACGTAAGCTTTGCCAGCGGGCAAAGTGTGTACCTCGGCAAAAACGGGGCCCGCAACATAGAAGTGCGCATCAGCAATGTGCCGCGGGTGAAAGTGATTGTTTCGAAAATTTTTGAGAGCAACCTGCTGGCAGCGCACCGCTACGGCTACTACCCGAAAGAGAAAAATGCAGACAGCGAAGATTACTACTACGAAGGCGAAGGCAATGCCGTGATGGGCGATGTGGTGTACGAAGCGGAAATAGACACCCGTAGTTTGCCACGCTTTGGCAATAGCCGGCTGTTCCAGTTCAACCTGACCGATCGGCTAAGCGACCTGAATGGTATTTATCACATCAAAATCAGGAGCACCGACGATTACTGGATCAGCGATAGCCGCTTTATAGCCCTCAGCGATATTGGCCTGATAGCCCGGCAGGGAGCCGATAAAGTGTTTGTGTTTGCCAATAGCATTCAATCGGCCGCGGCCATCAGCAATGCCAGCATCAGCGTGTATGGTGCCAACAACCAGCTGCTGGGCAAGGGCAGTACCAATGCCGAAGGGGTAGCCGAGATACTGCTGGTACGGCAGGAGTTTGCAGGCTTCAAGCCAGCCATGATCATTGCGAAAACTGGTGCCGATTTCAACTACCTGCCATTTCATAACACGGGTGTCAATACATCGCGGTTTGAAGTGGGTGGCAAGCGCATGAACAGCACGGGCCTCGATGCCTTTGTGTATGCCGAACGCGACATTTACCGACCGGGCGAGCAAATGAACCTGGCGGCCATTGTACGCGACCGCAGCTGGAAAAGCCCGGGCAGCCTGCCGGTGAAAATAAAAGTGCTGATGCCAAACGGCAAGGAGCTGACTACGCTGCGCAAAAACCTGAATAGCGAAGGTGCGGTAGAAGCCAATGTAGTTTTGTCGGCTTCGGCACTCACCGGCTCGTACGTGGTAGAACTGTACAATGGCAATGATATTTTGCTGGCCAGTAAAACCATGCGGGTAGAAGCTTTTATGCCCGACAGAATCAAACTGCAGGCCACGCCCGACAAGGCCAGTGCTGCGCCGGGTGAAACGGTAAAGCTGGCCATTCAGGCTACCAATTATTTTGGTCCGCCGGCGGCTGGACGCAAGTATGAGTGCGAAATACAGGTGCGGCGCAAGCAACTGGCGCCGAAGCGCTACAACCGTTTCAGCTTTGCCATTGATGAGCGGCGCAGCATTTACGACAACCTGATGAATGAAGGCAGTACCAACGATGCTGGTGGG
>CANHEC010000305.1 GCA_947459455.1 Chitinophagaceae bacterium | reverse complement strand
GGTCAGCTTCAGGCGGGTGCCGGGTGAGTAGCGCAGCGCCAGTTTGGGGCTGAGGCGAGAAGCATACACCTGGTTATTATCGTAGCGCAAGCCGGCAATCACATTGAACCGCGTGGAGGGGCGCCATTCATGCTGGCCAAATGCGTAAGCAATGGTATTGGTACGTACGCCCGTGTAGCGGGTGGTATTCAGCTGCTCGTACACGGCGCCGCCTCCCAGCGTCAGCTGGTGTGCGTCCGATATTTTCCAGTCTGTCTGATTTTCAAAACGGTAAAACTGCTGACGAAAATCGTCGGCATAATATGGTTGCCCATCCTTTTGCTGAAACAACTGCTGTTGACTGCGATAGCCCGTACCATACAGACGCAGTGTGCTGGTAAGCCGGTTGCTAAACTGGTGAATCAACGAAGTATTCAGATTAGCATCGTGTATGCGGGTATTGCCACTGATGCGTACGGGGTTGAGGTTCTCGTCGGCCACCTCATATACATTGTCGGAACGCTCCTGAAAAAAACGGGCATACAGCACCAGCCGCGTTTTATTTGAAAACAGATGCGATACCTGCGCCTGCGCTGTGTGGCTGAAAAATGGATCCTGCTGGTTGCCGAACAACTCGGGCTGATGATCGATAGCCCCCATCCGATAGTGATTGTACGACAGGTGTACCCTCGTGTTGCCATTTACTACTGTACCAGCCACGGTGCCATCTACCATGCCATAGCCGCCTGCTTTGCCTTGCGCCTCCAGCGTGTTGCCAGCCGGCAGTTCGGTAATGATATTGATAACGCCGCCCATGGCTTCGCTGCCGTACAGGCTGCTGGCCGGCCCTTTGATGATTTCGATTTTTTTGATATTGCTGAGCGACAGCCGCGATAAATTGAGCGTACCACCCTGCCGGCCCACAATCGGTTCGCCATTGATAAGGATCAGCGTGTACTCGGGGCTCATGCCCTGCAGCTGGGCACCGTTTCCAAAGATGCCACCCCCAAAACTGCCGCTGCCCGATCCGCTGGTGACAAATATGCCGGTTTGCTCTTGCAGCAGCTCGTTCAGGCGCCGCAGTTGCACTGCTTGTAGCTGCTGCTTGCTGATGAGCAGGGCCGGCACAGCCACATTGCTCAGCTTGCGTTCGGTGCGGGTGGCGGTTACCACCACCTCATCATCCCGAAGGCTGCTGCCTGCCAGCGTATCGGCCTGCTGGGCCTGTGTAGCCAGCGCAGTGCATAGTAGTAGTGGCAGCAATGCTTTCAGCATGAGAGTCGCTTCTGATTTCGGGTACAAAAATTGCACTTGCCCGCCCGCCAATTATCATGGGAATGTAAAACGCGGCGGCTGCGCCGTCATTTGACACAGCCATGACACGCCAGGCTGTATAACCAACAGCTATGAATCGATATATGCCCCGCGTTGGGCCATGTTGCATTGTCTCTTATTTTCAGCTACGTATGTCATCTGCACATCCTGCTACCTGCCCCAACTGCGGCCATGCCCTGCAGCCCGATCACCGATTTTGCCCGGCCTGCGGCCAGGCTACTCACCTGCACCGCATCGATGGGCACTACCTCACAC
Organism: Chitinophagaceae bacterium; assembly: GCA_947459455.1. Lineage (GTDB taxonomy): Bacteria > Bacteroidota > Bacteroidia > Chitinophagales > Chitinophagaceae > Phnomibacter. The sequence goes on along the minus strand of CANHEC010000305.1, from coordinate 2,660 downwards.
ATGAAGCGGTACACTATTTTACCCATGCCGACCGCGGCATTTTTCTGCTGCTGGCATCGCTGGTGCGGCAGCCGGGTATAGCCGCCCGCCAGTGCCTGGCCGGCCAACGCAAAAAGTATTTTCCACCGCTTACGTTTTTTCTGTTGGGCGCTGCCATCATGGTGTTTATGAGCAAGTGGATAGGCAAGCCCGGTGGCGAAGCGCTGCAAAGCGTAAAAGCGGCACTGCAAAACCCAGCCCTGTCGCCTGCACAAAAACAGGAGCTACTGGTGGCAAAACGCAGCATGGAGGCGGCTGACTTTACGGCCCAGTACGCCAATTTTGTGAACATGCTGGCTACCCCCGTGCTGGTGATTTGGATGTACCTGTTTTACCGACGCCAACGGCTCAATTTTACCGAGCACCTTGTTGCTAATCTTTATTTCGTCGGGTTTACTTCGCTGGGGTACTCGCTATTGTTTGTACCTGTATTTCACTTTGTAAAAGACGGCAGTAGCCTATACGTCTTTTTACTGCTTTTATACTTTGTGTTTGAGATCGGCTATCGTAGCATTAGCTATTACCAGCTCTTTCCCGAACTGAAGGGCAAGGGAGGCGGCTGGCGCTGCATCCTCGCCAGCATTTGCAGTACGGTGTTTTGGTTCATCCTCAGTTTTACAGCGGTAGGTATGTATGTTTTGTTTGGCGGGTGAGTGAAATGAACCATTTTAGAATCCCCAATACCTGTTATTCACTTATAGATCAACCCACTATCTTTTTTAATCGTTCATTCACCTGTCACCGACTAAACTTTACGCATCTGCTATGTTCAGTTTCTTTAGAAAACGCCCAGATAAAAAAAGCGAAGCACCAACCGAAATAAGCAATGATCTTGGTATACCTGAAGTGAATCACTTCAATCAAATGATACAAAAGAGCTTTTTCCAAGAGGCAAGTCAACTCTATAGTCAGTCGCCCTGGTTTCGCCAAAGCTTAATGGCTGAGGGAAGTGGATTATCGGTAACCAATTTTGACCGAATAAAAGAGTGGCACTTGCAAATGCCCCATGATTTCGTAGCTTCTCTTATGTGGGGCGTAGCGCTTACAGGCAAGGCATGGAGGGTTCGTGGTAGCGGTGCAGGATCAACCGTATCCGAAGATGATGCCGTTTCTTTTACAGATCTTTTAGAAGAAGCGATGGAGGCTATCCAGGCAAGTGATCAACAAAACGAGCAGCACGCAGAAACCTGCGCCCGAGCTATTCGGGTATGCATGGGGTTGGGCTTAGATGAGCCAACCACCATGAGCTTTTTTGAGGCAGGAAAAGGTTTTGAACCAGAGCATTTACATCTGCACTTGATGATGGCCAATTACCTGACGCCGAAATGGAGAGGAAGTAAAGAAGCACTGCACGCCTTTGCAAAGGAGAACTTTGAACAGCACCCACATGGTCACCTCGTAGTACTGCCGCTATTTGCAATCGTCGAAGAAGCTCTTTATTACGGCATGACCGACCAATCGGAAAAAGAAAAGCAAGTATGGCTGCGTATCGACTACCGCGAACTTTCTCTTCATCTGTTTGATCAATACAGCAGGCGAAGCGTTGCCGACTCAGAGGTACTGGCGCCGATTGTTTTTAACTACTTCAGTTATGTCTTCTACCAGCAAAAGCGTACTCAATTGGCCAGACAAGCGCTTGAAGGAATGCAAAATCATATAACTACTTACCCATGGTCTTACGAAGGGATCGACAGTATTCAAATGCTTCAAAAACTATTATAGTAATTTATTGAAAGCAGGAATTTAGTTGGGAAACAAGACTTAAAAAACGCTGACCACCTCTCAGCGATCAGCGTTTCCTATATGCTTAGGTATCCTGACGTGATGGCTTACACCACCACATTAATCATCCTACCCTTCACAAAAATGAACTTCTTCACCGGCTTGCCTTCCAGCCATTTTTGTACTACTTCGTTGGCCAGGGCAGCGGCTTCGGCGGCTGCCTGATCGGCCTCGGCGGGCAGCACCAGCGTAGTGCGCAGCTTACCATTAATGCTCACCGGATACTCCTTGGTGCTTTCTACCACATGGGCTGCATCAAAGGCAGGGAAAGCCGCATCCAATACGCTGCCGCTATGGCCCAGCGCAGCATACAGCTCTTCGGCCAGGTGCGGTGCATACGGCGCCAGCATAATGGCCAGCGGCGCCAGTATAGCAGCCTTGCGGCATTTCAGGTCGGTCAGTTCATTCACACACACCATCAGCCCACTCACCACGGTATTGAAGCTGAAGCGTTCAATATCGTCTTCCACTTTCTTGATGGTTTTGTGCAGCACTTTCAGCTCGTCGGCCGTGGGTGCATCCTGCGTTACCTGCAGGCCTTTTGCTTCATCAAAATAAAGGCGCCACAGTTTTTTCAAAAAGCGGTGTACCCCTTCAATGCCCTTGGTATCCCAGGGCTTGCTTACTTCCACCGGGCCCAGGAACATTTCGTACATGCGGAAGGTGTCAGCACCGTATTTCGAGATTATATCATCCGGATTTACAACATTGTACTTCGATTTTGACATCTTCTCCACTTCAGGTACCGTATAAAAAACCGCAGGCTCAGTTTCCACCCAACTTGATTTTTCCGCATCCCATGTTCTCCAAACCCCATTGTGCCAATACTTTTTTTGTGC
>CANHEC010000304.1 GCA_947459455.1 Chitinophagaceae bacterium | reverse complement strand
GTGCCGGTTAGCTTTTCGTACTGCTTGGGTGTCAGCTTCAAAAAAGCCTGCATGTCGGCTTCGAAAAGTTTTGCCATTTGCTCATTGGCAAAAATCTCCTGTTTCAGTGTGCTGGCTTTTTCATTTTTACTGCCAAAAAGAAGCGTGGGCGCTGCCTGCTACCAGCAAGCAAAGACCCAAAGCAAGGGTGTACAGATTCCTCATAAATGAATGTTTGTATTTACGGTTCAAACATAATGACAGGTAGTCAAACTACCTTCGCTGCATCAATAAAAAATATTTCAGCGGACAAAGTCGTCCTGCAAGCGGACAATATCATCTTCATCGCTGGGTGCGGTTGGGTCAGTATGTTGCCAAATTTCTGCGACAATTCCGTAACCTTCGGCCCCAATCAGGCGGTGCCGATCACCTTTATCCAGCACAATAATTTCGCCATTGATATAGCTGGCCGGAGCTGTTTCATCATCTGTTTTGCTGATGGCTACTTTTACTGGTCCGCCCAGTACCCGCCATATTTCGGCCCGCCTGAAATGGTACTGCCAACTCAGCCGCTTCCCAGGTGCAACTACCAAAAATTTGGGGCTTAATTTTTCGCCAATCATCAATTGCTCTTTGGTATAGCCGGGAAAGAAAAGTTCAATAAATTTTTCTGCATCCGTCTCAGCCATCACAAAAAAGCCTCCCCAGGGTCTGTTAAAGTCTTTGGACACCACAGTCAATCCGGCTTGCAGGATGTATTGCTCTACCTTTTCGAAAACGTGGGCTGCCGCTACATCGGCACTAAAGGATAGTTGTGTCATTGCAAGGGTACTTTTATTTGCCGGGCGAATATCTCCAAAACACGGCAATCGGCGGTACGCTAATTCTGATTAGAGGCGGAAGATATTGGAAGATAAGCGGCAGTTGGCGGTTTCTCGCAGCTATTGTTGAACGCTGGGGAATGCTGACTGCTTCGTATTGAAAGGGGCTACTGATTTTTCGCTTGCGGGGCAATGCCGAGCGCCTGCAGCATGGCATTAGCTACCAATGCATTTCCCGTTTGGTTCAGGTGCACACGGTCGGTAGTTAAAATACCTTTTTCGTCGTTGTTGCTGTTGTTTGCTTCGTTGTACTGCTGCCATAGCTGCCGAAGGTCGACCAGCGGCAGCTGGTACCCGCCAGCCAGTTTCCTGATTATATCTGAGTAACGGTTCAGGTCGGCATCCTGCGGGTTGGCATTGCTCTTTTTTTCGCCAATGCCGGCTGGGGTAGCCAGCACCACCTTGATGCCTGCATTCTTCATCTTTTCAATCAGCGCCCTGTAAAACCTTTCAAATTTATCGGCATCGGTACCGGTGCCATGTGTGGTTTTGTGCCATACATCATTTACACCAATGTATATCACTACCACATCGGGACGTTTGGCCAGCACATCCGCTTCGTAGCGCAGGTACAGATCGTATACCTTGTTGCCTCCTATGCCGGCGCCTATCAGCTCGTACCGATCGGTGAGTTTTTTGTCCTGCAGGTATTGTTGCATTTGCCAGATGTAGCCGTCTTTGTCTACCCCCATTTGCGTAATGGAGTCGCCAAAAAAGATGATACGCACGGGCGATTGTTTTTGAAATGAGCACAAAACAATACCGAGAGTCAGCAGGTAAAAAAACGAACGCATGATCAGGAAATGAAACGGTGGATTATTCTTTGATGAAGGTTTTCGAAGCTAAGATTTTTCCATCGCCATTTAGTAGCTGACAATAAAAGCTGCCGGCTGCCAGCTCTTTTACACCCACCTGCAAGGGGGTGGTTGCCGGCATCAGCTGGCAGGTCAGTTGCTTCACAGGCTGCCCCTGCTGGTTCAAAATGCGAAGCTGGTATTGGCCCTGTGGCGCAGCTATGTTCAGCTGCAGGGTGTGCTGTACGGGGTTGGGAAACAGCTGAATAGCGAGTTGGCTACCTCGGTACAGGCTGACGACAGGCGAGTAGCTCACGCTACCATCCTGGTCGGTTGTTTTTAATCGATAAAATGATTGACCCGGCAAAGCTGCTTTGTCGGCAAACTGATGCTTGCCCTTGAATCCGTTTGGGCCGGTTGTCAGGCTTCCGATCTTTTCAAACTGGGTGGCATTCCCGCTTCGTTCTACCTGTACCGATGCTACTTGTCTGTCATCGGCAATGTCAATCAGCAGCAGGTGCTGCTGTGGCTGCGCTACGCCCCTAAACGATAGCAGGCGCAGCGGCAGCACCGACTGCTCGGTAGCTACAAAGGCCAGGTCCCAGGAGAGGGTAGGAATCGCCAGCTGCAGGGTGCCATTGGTCACGGTGACCACATCTGTGCTTGATATGGTTCCATTGGTACACTCGTACCACTTCACATCATACGTGCCGTTGGCCATATTGGCCAGGCTTATGCTGGCGCCGCTTACGGCTGGTGGTATACTGCCACTGGGTCCAGCATCGGTCCAGTTGTATTTTTTGTTGTGTATCCAGCCAGCGGCCCGCTTATTATCGGCACTTTTCAATAAGTAGGTATTCAGCGGGTTGCCCATGTTGGTAAAGGTGTACGAGCTGACCCGAAACCAGTCGCCACCGGCATTGTCTACCAAAATAGCGTTGCTACCTGCTGGCAGGTTTACGGTGTAGGTAGTATTGGCTGCCACCGCTGTATTCAGCAGTTCGTTGCCATTTATGCGTACGCTCAGTCGCTGTGCATTGCAAAAGGAGGATACATCGGTCACACGAATGCGCAACTGGCTGCCTGCCGGTGAGTTTACATTGAAAGTAGGTGAGTTCTTTTCGGCCGATTTGCATTGGCTGCCGTAAATGTATTCGCCAAGATTATTGGCTGCCGGCGTCATGGTGCCGCTGGCATTGATGGTAAAATTGTTGGCCGGTGAGCGGCCCCAGCCTGATCCGGGCGATATCACTGCATCGCCACCGCCGGCTCCGGCTACTGTGCCGGTGGTAGGCGCATAGCGTTGGGCTGCCAATGGTATTGCCGCCGCTACATTGGCAGCACCACGATAGTGGGTGTACAGGTTTTGGGGTTCAATGTAGCTATCCCACCACCAACTGCTGCCTGCACCCATACCACCGCTAAACAAGGTAGCCCATACAGCGTTGTGGATATGAATGCCGGTCGGATCGAGGCTGGCGAGGCTGCTTTGTGAGGCGTTGATGCCAAACTCGCCGGTGTAGGTAGGTTTGCCATAGCTGGTCAGGTATTGTTGTACGCCACCCGTCAGCACTGTTTCAAAGTTGGGAGAGCCATTGTAATAGTGCGTTTGCGTAAAATCGATATCGGGCAGATTCCAGGTAGCAGCATCGTTGTAATCATGTGCAAAGCTGGTGGTTACCAGGTGCTTAAAAGGGTCTTTCGATTTAAGGTAAGCTGCCATTTCAGCATGCCAATCTTTTACCTGTGTTTTGTAGGTGTTGTATTGGTCTGTCCATTCTACTTCGTTGAATAGCTCCCAACTCATGATGTTTTTGGAATAGCCCCACCTGGCTACAATGTAGCGAAGCCTGTTTTTGTGCAGCGCTTTGGCGGTGTTGTTGGTAAAATAATCCCAGGTATTGGCGCAGGGGCCGCCATTGGCGCTGTTGTAAGGGCTGGTATTCCATTCTGGGTTTACACTGGTGCTTACCATGCCGTGGTGGTTGATGCACAGCATCATGTAGATGTCTTTAGCAGCACACTCATCCAGCAACTGATCTGTGTAAAATGAGTTGATCTGGCTGTACTGTTTAAGGCCACCATAGATGGTGCCTGTCCATTCAATGCCGAGGCCCCAGTAGCATTGCCACAGCCGAATGAAATTGGCTTTGTTAGCGGCCAGTTTATCGGTCCAGTTTTTAAAGTTGAGGTACTTATTGTTTTGCTGCCAGGCCAGGTTTTGTCCAATCATGATGTACTGATCGCCATTATCATGTTGTAAATAGTTGGATAAACCTTTCCGTACAAAGCCTTTGACACTGCTGGCGGTAGCAGTAAACTGGCCGACACTGCTGGTGGTACTACCCTGTGTATTCGTTACTGTAACGGTGTAGTTGTAGGTGCCGGTTTCGGCCGGCGCATATCGTATCCTGAAGCTGTTTTGCCCGGTGGGTGTCAGGTTGCCGGTACTGGTATTAAGCGTATAGCCACTGTAGTAAAAGCCTTCAATCTGGTCTACCTTTCCACCAGGGGAAGTAAAGCTGCCACGCACTACAATGTCGTCGTAATCGTATGGGTTGGCAAAGCCGGCTGTAAGG
>CANHEC010000303.1 GCA_947459455.1 Chitinophagaceae bacterium | reverse complement strand
TACTTTCTTTTTCTTGAAAAAAAGAAAGTAACCAAAGAAAATTCAAGGCAAACCCGATGCCTCCGGCCGTTTTGCCTTGCCTGCGCCTCCCCCTGTGTTATTTCCCTTTCGATCATCATTTATTATTCAGTATCAAGTCGGCAAAAGCGACCTTTTAACAGCACAACACGTTAGCTAGAATGATTGCAGCACAATATTGAGCGGTGCTCCGCTAAAGCTGAAGGCAATCTCGTCGCCCACGGCATAGCTGCGCTTAAAGGTTTTGCCATTGATGCTGACCGTAAAGCGCTGGCCCGGCAGCCCAATGGGCAACAGGTGCAGGCTACGGCTGCTGCCAGCGGGCCAGTTGGCAGCGCTGACGCTGATGCGATGTTCGGCACCGGTTTGTACCGCCTGCATTTTCAGTAGCTGGTGCGCCTGCTTTTGCTGCAAGGCTTGCAGGTGCTGGCCATCATCATCGTACAGCCACTGTGGCTGCTGGCTGGTACCGGCGTAGTAGCGTATTTGCAGCGGCGTGCTCATGCTGTAGGCCGCGGTATTAGCAGCGGTGGCACCCTCGGGCCAGGTGGGCAGCAGGCTACCTGCTTTTACCAGTACCGGCATGCGCTCCAGCGGGGCTTCCAGTGTGTGCCAGCCACCGCTTGTCAGGGGCGCACCGCTGTGCCAGTGATACCATTGGCCTGCAGGCACGTACACAGCTTGCTGCCGGGCGCCTTTATCGGTTACGGGGGCCACCAGCAGGGCATCGCCAAACATGTATTGATTGGTAGCAGTGGCCGCCGCACTATCGGTGCCAAAGGCGTACAGCATGGGGCGTATCAGGGGCAGTCCGCGGGTGCTTTGCTGCCAGGCCATGCTATACAGGTAGGGCAGTAGCTGGTAGCGCTGGCGTATGATGTGGCGGGCAATGCTTTTATAAGGCTCGTCTTTAAAAGTAGGCTCGCTGGGCAGGTCGTTTACGCCGGCTTCCAGATCGCCAAAGGCGGTGCCGTGTGGCCTGAAAACCGGGGTGAAGCCCGCCATCTGCAGCCAGCGAACGTATAGTTCCTGGTCGTTGTCGGACACATTGCTAAAGCCACCCGCATCGCTGTGGATGTAGGGCACCCCGCTCAGGCTCATGCTTTGAAGGTTGGGCAGCTGCGCCTTCAGGCCGTTCCAGGTGCGGCTTACGTCGCCCGTCCACGGAAAAATGCTGTACCGCTGGCTGCCGGCAAAACCTGCCCGGTTCAAAAAGAAGAGGCGTTTCGCCGGATAGGTCTTCGTCCAGTTTTCGTACAGCAGTTTGCTCCATTGGTGGCCGTACAGGTTGTGCACCTCATTGGCAGCTACCGGGCGGTTCACGCCTTTCGACCGCAGGTTGTGCAGCACATCGGCCGGGTGATTTTCGGGCTCACCCAAATCGCCCCACCAGCCGGCTACGCCACTATCGGTGTGTTTTTTGTAAAACTGCCAAAACCACTGCCGTGCATCGGGCCTGAACAGATCGATGAGGCCACCGTAGCCAAAGTAAAACTTGGTGAGCATGTAGGGCTTGCCTGCGGCGTCCGTAGCAAGGTAAGGCAGACTAGATTCAAACTGGCGGGTGTTTTTCAAAAAGAAAGGTTCGGTCACCAACACCGTATTGATGTGCTGCTGCCGAAAGCGGGCCATCATGTCTTGCGGCTGCGGCCATTTGCTGCGGTTTACCCAATCCAGGTTGCCCAGCGTGCCTTTGATGCTATCGCCAAACCAAAAAATATCGATCACCACGGCATCAATAGGAAAACTATCGGCCTGCATGCGTCGTATCACGTCTTCGGTTTGGGCCTGACTGCGGTAGCCGAAACGACTCACAAAATTGCCCAGGGCCCAGCGGGGTGGCAGGGGCTGGCGGCCGGTAAGGGCGCTGTATTGGCTCAGCACGGTTGGCAGGCCGGAACCGGCTATGATGTATATGTTCAGTTCACCGCTTTCAAAAGCAGCTTCCAGCACGCCGGGTGTTTGGCGGCCGAAGTCGAGATAGCCTTTCGAGGGATTGTCAAACAGCAGGCCGTAGCCGGCGGTGCTCATCACAAAGGGTACCGCATAGTTCAGTTCATCGGCATCCAGCTCGTAGCCGTAGTGCGGATTGTTGTACAGTTGTACCCGCTGGCCATTTCGCAGCAGTGGCAGGCTGCGTTCGCCACTGCCCACCCAGCGTTCGGCAGGTGCCATGCGTATGTGCCAGCCCCGCAGGTGCCCGCTATCCCAGGCCTGTAGTTCGCATACCAGTTTGTCAGCTTTCCATACCTGCACATCATTGCCTTTTCGGCGCAGCTGCCAGCCTGCTATCTGCCGCTGGCCATTGCCCACTACTACCGCAGCGCCACTGGCTTTGGCTACCAGTGCATCGCCCATGGCTTCGGTACGCTGCATGCCGGGGTGCTGCCACTGCAGCTTCAGGGTATTTTCAGGAAAAGGAGTGGCCTTGTACGTGCCGCTTTGTGCCAAGGCTACGCTGGCCCACAGGCTACACAGGAGCAATAGTTTTTTCATACCTGCTGGTTTGCTACAAATGCCGGCCACCGGGGTGGCGCAGCGCCAGCAACTTACAGCATTTGCGGCCAATACTCAGCGGCGAATGAGCAATTGATTGTCGAACAAAATTTCCTGCACCCATACCTGGCTGATGGGCTCGCCGGCCATGCGTGAAGGCTGCCAGCGGGGGCAGTTGGCCAGCAGTAGCATCACCTCTTCGTCAAACACCTGCCCGGGCGATTGTAAGATATCGATGTCGGTCATTTCACCTTTCTCATTGATGACGAACTGCACCCGGACAAGGCCTTTGAATTTTCCATTGGGGCCCAGGCGTGGGTAGCGCAATTGTTTGTTTACCCAGGCTTGCCAGCCCGCCGTTCCGCCCTCAAAACTGGCTGGCTGCAGGTAGCTGCACGCAGGTGGGATTTCATTGTTTTTTTCACCGTAGCAGTCGGTGCCTTCGGCCTGTCCTTCGTAAAATGCCACGGTCATCAGCGGGGTGCCGGTGCGGCGCCAAAAGGTCCAGGTGCCGTGGGGCAGCCCATTGCGTACCGGTCCCTGGCCCCAGGCTTCGCCGCCGGGGTAGTAGTCGGTACGTTCGCCATTGCCGTTTTCGTCGGTTACCATCTCTGTCAGCAAGGCACTATCTTCATACCAGCGCCGGGTGGTATCTGCCGGCCGGTCGTATTGGTAGCGGGTTACCGATTTCAGCTGCCCATTGGCATGCCACTCATAGTAGGGGCCGTGGCGGCGGTTTTGCTTGTACACACCCGAGTCGCTCAGCTGTCCATTGGCATGCCCGGCCAGGTACGAACCCTGTTTCATTTTTCGGCGTAGGTCGGTGTAGTAGTATTGGCAAATGAGGCGTCGGGCCGGGTAGCTCCACAACTGCACTTCATAGTTATCAGCTGCCAGCTGTCTTATTTCTTCCGTATACTTGATAGTGGTGTTGGGCGCAGCCACCGAGCGGGTATGGTCCAGCTTGTTTACCATCATCACCGGTGCCTGTGCAGCCACCTGTATGCCTGCCAGCCCGCACCAGCAAGCCAGCATCATTGCTGTTTTCATCACGCCCGTCACGCCCTCAAATTACTACTCAATCCTGAAAACAGGATACCGCAAATGCGAAGGCTCGTAGTAAGGTGAGTTTTTGTACACCCAATTGAGGATGGCACTGCTATTGGCGGCAAAAGCGGGATCAGCTTTTTTCTTTTCTTCCAGTTGTGCCCGCAGCGCCGGATTTTTTTGCAGCCACTCGGCCGCTACTGCTTCCCAGCGGTAGTCGCTGTAGCCTTCTTTTTGCTGCAAAATGGCATCGAAATAGTTCCAGCTGAAAAAGCTGTCGTCGCCCAGCGGCTCCAGTACCTCCAGCAGGTAGCGGCGGGCAGGCTGTGCCAGGCTGATGAGGTAATCGCCCTTTAGCAGCCGCACGGTTTGGGTAGTGGTTTCCAGTTGTATATCGCTTTGGCGGTAGTGCTTCTCGTAGGCGCGGGGGCTGGTTTTGTAGCTGGCGATGCGGTAGGCGGTTACGGTGAGGGTAGTGTCTTGCCGCAGCGGCTGCAGCTGCACGCCGTTTTCACGCAGGCGTTCGGCCACCTGGTGCCAGCCTTGCGGCAGCACGTAGTAGCGGGGCACTTTTACTTCTTTGGTCGGTACAAAATAGCTGAAGAACCGCACCGGTGCGCTAAAAGGCTGCTGCCGGTTGTACTGCATCACCGGCAGGCCGCTCACCTGGCTGATGACAGTATCGCGGCG
>CANHEC010000302.1 GCA_947459455.1 Chitinophagaceae bacterium | reverse complement strand
GAAAGCCAAGCCTGGTGGCGTACTGCGCCGCAGCGGCCACACCGAGGCCACGGTGGATTTGGCCCGCCTGGCAGGCTATGAGCCTGCTGGCGTGCTGGTGGAAATAATGAATGAAGACGGAAGTATGGCTCGCTTGCCCCAGCTGGAAGAGATAGCCCGCCAGTGGGATTTTAAGCTCATTTCTATCAAAGATCTGATTGAGTACCGCCTGAAAAGCGACACGCTGGTAGAAGAACTGGTGCGGGTGGACATGCCCACATCACATGGTCATTTTACCATGGCCGCCTTTCGCGACCGTAGCAACGATATGGAGCACCTGGCCATTATAAAAGGCGAATGGCAGCCCGGCGAACCCGTGCTGACGCGGGTGCACAGCAGCTGCTTCACCGGTGATATCCTGGGCAGCCTGCGCTGCGATTGTGGCGACCAACTGGCCTGTGCCCTCGATATGGTAGAAAAGGAGGGGAAAGGCGTAATACTGTACATGAACCAGGAGGGCCGCGGCATTGGGCTGATCAACAAAATGCGGGCATACAAACTGCAAGAGCAGGGCGTGGATACGCTGGATGCCAACCTGATGCTGGGCCTGCCGGCCGATGCCCGCGACTACGGGGTGGGTGCACAAATACTGCGCTACCTGGGCGTGACCAAGCTGCGCCTGATGACCAATAATCCTAAAAAGCGGGTAGGCCTGATGGGGTATGGCCTGGAAATAGTGGAAACAGTACCGTTGGAGGTGGAAGCAAATCCGCACAATCATTTTTACCTGGCCACCAAGCGAGATAAAATGGGACATACACTGCGGGCAGCGCTTGGCCAGCAGCCCGAGCAATAAATGGCACTGGTCGATTTTTTGGGCCATTTCAAGGAATGCGTACATCTACGTAGCCCCTTGCGGATTCGCAGGTGATATTTTGCACATATGTTGTGGAGGAATGTTTTCAGGGCTGCAAATCTGGCTGGTTTGCTGCTTGTTATGAGTGGAATGTCGGTGTCGGCGCAAGGCGTGGTAGCAAAAGGCTGTACCGATCCTGCGGCGAGCAATTACAACAAAGCGGTCAGCATCGATGATGGCAGCTGTGTGTTTCCCCGCACCTTTCATAGCCCCACCGGCCACAAAACACTGCCGGCTGTACTGGAAGAAGTAAGCGGTACGGTGTACTGGCAAGGCGCCTTGTACATGCTGAATGACGGCGGCCACCCGCCTGCATTTTGCAAAGTAGATACTGCCAGCGGGCAGGTACTGCAAACCATTTTGCTGGAAGGCGCTACCAACATCGACTGGGAAGAGCTGGCGCAGGATGACCAATACTTTTACATCGGCGATTTTGGCAACAACTACCAGGGCAACCGCAAAAATCTGGTCATCTACCGGGTAGCCAAGGCCGACATTGGCGCCGAAGCGAAAGTTACTATTCCGGCTGCGGCGGTGCAGCGCATCCAGTTTGGCTATGCCGATCAAACCGATTTTACACCCACCGCCAAATCGGACGCCACGGCGTACGACTGCGAAGCAATGGTGGTGCACAAAGGGAGTATTCACCTGTTTACCAAAAACTGGATAGGCAACCACAGCCGCCACTATCGCCTGCCCGCCCAGCCCGGTGTGCAGCAGGCCCAACTGGTAGATAGCGTGGCCACCAACGATTACATTATTACCGGTGCCAGCCTTACACCCTGCGGCAAGCTGGTGTTTACCGCCTATACCCGCACGGGCTTTTGCAGCCTGCTGCTGGTAAGCTACCGCGAAACCGCCGATGGCGGCCTGGTGCTGGCGGGCAACCGGCGGCTGGTGCAACTGCCCGGCGCAGTGGGCATTGGCCAGCTGGAATCGATAACGGTAGACGAGCAGCAGCAAGCCTGGATGTCGAGCGAACGCATCAACCAAATGGGATTCAAGGTATCGGAGCGGTTTTATCCGGTAGCGCTGAAAGCATGGTTGCCTCAATAGGCCAGCTCCTGCAAGGATACGGTCCGGCCTACCGATAGCTGGTAGGGAGCGCCCACTTTCAGGGCGTAGTTCGGCGTATCATGACTCACCGCAAAATCATAGCAAACCGGATAGTCGTAGCCAGCCACGTGGGCGGCAATTATTTCGTGCACAGTTTGGCCAAAGCCGACGGTAGTGTCTTTCAGCTCGGTAAAGCCGCCTACCACCAGGCCTGCCAGTTTGCGCAGCTTGCCGGCCCTACGCAGTTGCAGCAGCATCCGGTCTACATTGTACAGGTACTCGCCCACATCTTCTATAAAAAGAATGCAACCGTCGGTATTCACATCGCTGGGGCTGCCTATCTGGTGGGCCAGCAGGCTCAGGTTGCCACCCACCAGCCGGCCGCTGGCTTTGCCGGCCCGGTTAAATGGGTGAGGGGCTGTTTTGTAATGCGCCCGCTTGCCCGCCAGCGCCCGTCGCAGCGATTGCACATATTCGTTTTGCCAGCCACCATCGTTAAATGCATTGGCCATGGGCGCATGCAGGCTGCAGGTGCGCAGGCGGCTGTACAGGTAGCTGTGCAGCACAGTCACATCGCTAAAGCCGATGATCCACTTCGGATTTTTTTTGAACGCCCGCCAATTGACCTGATCAATAATGCGGCTGGTGCCATAGCCGCCCCGGGCGCATAAAATGGCTTTTACCTCGGTATTGTCCAGCATGGCCTGCAGGTCGGCCAGTCGCTCTTCATCGGTGCCGGCAAAGTAGTGGTGCTGATGGCCCACGCTACTGCCCACCAATGTGCGGTAGCCCCAGCTGGCCAGGGTGGCACGGCATTGCGCTGTTTTTTCGAGCGGCATATAGCCGGCCGGACAAATCAGGCCAATAAGGTCTCCCTTTTTGAGAGCGGGAGGCTGTATGGGTGCGTGTCGGCGGTCAGTAGGCTGGTTACTCATATTGCTTGCTACACATTCGGCTGCCAATATATGGCAGGCACACATGCGGTGGCACACAATTTACCGGGTGCAGGCCAGCCGGTGGTTTTCATTTTTTCAGCACCCGCATCAGGTCTTCCAAATAGTCTATTTGCAGGTCCTGTATTTCCAGCAGCTTTTTGTTTTGATGAACCAGCAGGTGGTCTATTTTCTCACCCAGCAGCTTTATTTCCAGTTCAGCCTTCAGGTTTATTTTATAATCATGCTCACTGCGCTGCCGGTCTTTTTGCTCCTGCCTGTTTTGGCTCATCATAATAATGGGCGCTTGTATGGCTGCTATACAACTCAGCAGCAAATTGAGCAATATGAACGGGTAGGGATCAAATGCTTTCGAGGCCAATAGCCACATGTTTGCCAGTATCCAGCAAAAAATGAAGCCGAAGAAAAGCAGGATAAACAACCAACTGCCACCGAAAGCGGCTACCCGGTCGGCTATCCGCTGGCCAATGGTCAGGTCGGCCTCCATTTCCTCCTGGATGTTTTCGGATAGAATCGAATTGTTTTTAATAGCCGTCATTACATCCTCGTCTATCCGGGCCAGTTCGCCTTTTTCCTGAATAATCAGCGAGGTGAGGTAGAGCCGCCGGTACTGGTTCAGATCCGCCAGGCTGATATAGCTATCGGTGCTGAACGACGGGTGATCGGCACGTATCAGCAAAAAAATTCCTTCGCGGATGTCTTGCCCGCTTACTTCCTCGCCTTTGGGAATGGCAAGGCCGGTGATGTGGCTGGTCTTCATGCGATCATGTTTGTTTTTGAGAAAGTTATGGTATGCAGCTCTCTAAAAAATCGGACGGGGGCGCCGAAATACAAGAAGGGGGCCTGTAAGCCAGTTTTTGGTTAGGCGCCGCTGAGCGAAAACCGCTGCAAAACATGCCAGGGGCCGCCATCTATCTGCTCTATCAGGCAGATCTCTTGAAATAGCACTTCGGTGGGGAAAGCCATGCGCTGAACAAGGGCAAAAATTTCGTCGGTGCAAGTAGCATTGCGTGGATGCATAAGCGTAATGTGTGGCGCTGGCATGCGCAGGCTGGTAGCGGTGCCTGCCAGCACAGCTGCCCGCAATTGGTGATAGGGCTCATTGTTATTGGCAGCTGGCAGCATCAGGCCGGCACCCTGCTGAAAGCGGCAAACGGGCCCGAATCGGATGCTGATGGGAGCTGCACACAGCATTGCCAGATTGGCCAGCACCGGCTCCAGCGGTTCCAGCTCATCTTCGCGGCACAGTGTTACGTGGCTATCAATGAGGGCCTGCTGCGCTGGATTAAACCGGCGACGAACAGCTTCTATTTCCTCGGCCACCCGTGATGGAACAAAAAGAGTCAGCTGGCGG
>CANHEC010000301.1 GCA_947459455.1 Chitinophagaceae bacterium | reverse complement strand
CGTTTAAACTCCGGCAATTCATCCAAAAACAGCACTCCATTGTGTGCCAGCGATATCTCGCCCGGCTGCGGATTGCCACCGCCACCTACCAGAGCCGCGTCGCTCACGGTATGGTGGGGGCTTCTGAACGGCCGCTTACTTATGAGGGTAGCATGCTCAGGCATTTTGCCGGCCACACTGTGAATTTTGGTGGTCTCCAGCGCTTCGTGCAGCGTGAGGGGCGGCAGTATGGTGGGCAGCCTGCGGGCCAGCATGGTTTTGCCGGCACCGGGCGGGCCTATCAGTATCACATTGTGCCCGCCGGCCGCCGCTATCTCCAGCGAACGTTTGATGTTTTCCTGGCCTTTTACATCGGAAAAATCGAATTCGAAATCGTATTGTGAATGGTAGAATTCATCGCGGGTATCTACTACCGTAGGTGGAATGGTGTTGATGCCTTCCAGCAGATCTACCACTTCATTCATGTGTTGCACGCCATACACCTCCATATTGTTCACAATGGCGGCCTCTCTGGCATTTTGCCGTGGTACAATCAATCCTTTGAAGCCCTCTTTGCGTGCCTGAATGGCAATGGGCAGTGCTCCTTTGATGGGGCGTACCTCACCATCCAGACTCAGTTCGCCCATGATGATGTAGTCCTTGAGTGTTTCAAGTTGGCGCAACTGCTCGGTAGCCCCCAATAGCCCAATAGCCATCGGCAAATCAAAGGCAGTGCCGCTCTTGCGAATGTCGGCCGGTGCCAGGTTGACCACCACGCGGGTGCGGGGCATTTTGTATCCATTGGCCTTGATGGCGCTTTCTACCCGCTGCAGGCTTTCCTTAACGGCATTATCGGGTAGCCCTACAATCACGGCGCCGGGGCTTCCGGTATTGTTCACGTCTACTTCCAGGGTGATGGTGACGGCATTGACCCCCATGACCGCACTGCCAAAGGTTTTTACCAACATGCCATAAATGTAAATGATTCAACAAAACGCTGAGCACGTGGAAAGTACGTGGCTTTTGCAGCATGTTATGGGGCGATGTCGCATCAGCATTCGCTGGGTTTACAGCCTGTCTATCATCTCCACCACGCCTTCCCGCTTCAAAATCAGGTAGCCTAAGCGGTCGTTGCTGATGCCCTCTTTCAGTTGGTAGCTGAAGTAAAGCTGGTCGTCGTGTACATGCGTTTCAAAAAAGCGAAAGGCAATATTGGCGTGCGGCTTCAGCTCTTCGGCTATTTCGTACAGGTGGGTGGATAGTACGAAGAGTGAGTTGCTGATTTTGAGCAAGCCCTTGATGACCGTGCTGCTGCAGCGCATGGCATCTTGTACGTTGGTGCCTTTAAACAGTTCGTCTATCAGCACCAGCCATTTGCCGCCGTCATTAATGCGGGTCAGGGTGCTTTTGATGCGCTGCACTTCATTAAAGAAATAGCTTTCGCCCTTGATGATATTGTCGCTTACCTGAATATTGCTGAGGATGCCATCGAACACGGTGAGCTGCAGCCTGCGGGCAGGTACCGCCATGCCCAAATGGGCCAGATAGCTGGCAATGCCCACCGCTCTTATAAAAGTGCTTTTGCCGGCCATGTTGGCACCAGTCAGAAAAATGAAATTGCTGTCCTGATGAAGGCTGAGTTCGTACGATACCGGTTGCTTCAGCAAAATATGCCAGAGCCCCTCGGCATTCATGATAGGCGTGTCGCTGCTGGTAAACTCGGGAAAGCGAAGCTGGTATACCTGCACGGCTTTGGCCAGCGAATAGTAGGCATCTAATTGGCTGAAAACATCGATGAGTTCGAAAATGGCAGCCTTGTAGCGGTTGTGCAGGAAATAGCCCCAATTGAGAGAGGTGGCCGGGCTGATTTGCTCCTTGGGTGGTGCCTGCAGCATTTGCCTGGCGGTATCTCGTTGCAGCAGGCTTTCTATTCTGGCCAGTTTTTTCTGCAGCAGTGGCGGTGCCGCTGCGCCGTTCAGCAACTGCAGCAATTGCTGCATTCCTTTCAGAAACTCGGTAGCATGCCCCACGGTGTAGTGCACCAGCGAGTAGTCGGGGCCATGAAAAAGCTTGTAGGCGAGGGCCCCCACCGGCGTGGGCTGAAAAGGGATGCGGTCGACCTGCGATTCGTAGAACTTTTCGAGCACCATGATGGTGCCATTGCTGATTTGCGATGGCCATTGCTCCAGCTTGTCGCCAATGAGTTGGAGAGTTTGCTGTGTTTCCAGTATCAGCTGCAGCTGCTGGTGAGGGTGGCTCAGCAGGTGTACGAGGTAGTGCCTGCCTCCCGAGGTTTGGGTAAAATCGAGTTTGCTGAGCACCGACTGGTCCTCATCGGCATGAAAAATGGCGAGATCCTGCAGTGTGGTTTGATCAATGTTCATGCAATACAGCTGGTTTATGGCCGCCTATTTTCGGTTGAAAAGCAGGCGCATTCCTTTCTGAGATTCATCGAACTGCCCGTTTGCATACGCCAGGTGCCCATTTACGAACGTGTGTGTGATGCGGGCCGGCATGTTTTCGCCTTCCAGCGGGCTCCAGCCACACTTGTAGTGCAGGCTTTTGGGTGTTATCAGCGTGTTGTTTTGCAGGTCGGCCAATGCCAGGTCGGCATAGTAGCCTTCTCTGATATAGCCACGGTCGCGTACCTGAAACATGTCGGCCACGTTGTGGCTCATTTTCTGTACCATTTTTTCCAGGCTGATGCGGCCTTCCTTTACATACTTCAGCATCAGCAGGACGGAGTGCTGCACCAGTGGAAGCCCTGCATGTGCATGCTCGTAAGGACCTTCTTTTTCGGCCAGGGTGTGTGGCGCATGGTCGGTGGCTATCACATCTATACGGTCGTCCAGCAGGGCCTGCCAAAGTGCTTCGCGGTTGTCGGCCGCTTTGATGGCTGGATTGCACTTTATTTTATACCCAAGTCGGGCATAGTCATCTGCCGTAAAGTGCAGGTGGTGCACACATACTTCGGCGGTGATGCGTTTTTCCGCCAGGGGCAGCATATTGGTGAATAGCATCAGTTCTTTGGCGGTGGTAATGTGCAATACGTGCAGGCGGGTGCCATGGCGCATAGCCAGCTGTACCGCTTTGAACGATGATTCGAAGCAGGCATCCACATCGCGGATGATGGGGTGGTCGGCAGGCTCCAGTTCCGGCTTTTCGGCTTTTCGGCGGGCGTAGTTGGCTTTAATGATGGGTTCCTCTTCGCAGTGCAGTGTGATGAGCATTTCACTTTCCGAGAAAATGCGGTTTACCGTCAGGCAATTATCGACCAGCATATTGCCGGTAGAGGCACCCAAAAAGATTTTGACGCCACAGACCGATTCTTTTTTGTCGTTGGTCCGCAGCACTTCATCAGCATTGTTGTTGCTGGTGCCCATGTAAAACGAGTAGTTGGCCAGCGAGGTGGCTGCACCAATTTGATATTTCTCTTCCAACAGGTCCTGTGTCAACGCATTGGGCACGGTGTTGGGCATTTCCATAAAGCTGGTCACGCCGCCAGCCACTGCTGCTTTTGCTTCGGTGTAAATATTGGCTTTATGGGTAAGTCCGGGCTCCCGAAAGTGTACCTGATCATCGATGGCGCCCGGCAATAGGTGGAGGCCGGTAGCATCTATTTCCACACAGTTGGCCGGCGTTTCTATCTGCCCGGCTATCTTCTCAATGCGCCCGTTTTTTATCAACAAGTCTGAAGAAAATGTACGCCCTTCGTTTACAATGGCCGCGTTTTTGATCAGGTAATTTTGCATACTTTGTTTGAATTAAAACAACCAAAAAACTGCATGCAAATTAGGCATTCCGCAATTGTTGCCATTACGCTTTGCGCAACAATGCAGGCAGTAGCACAAACCAGTTGGTTGCCCCTTTGGTCAAAAGAGAGCTGGTTGCTCGATCGGTTAGAGATCAAAGCGCAGTCGAACACCGCACTGAACCTGAACACGGCCAAACCATACATGCGTGCAGCTATGGTAGCTGTGGCCGACTCGTTGTGGGGACAACTGCAGCAGCAAAACAATCCGTTGGCACTATCGGCAGTAGACCAATACAACCTGCAACGCCTGCAGGCCAATAGCAGCGAGTACAGCCGCTACAAGGCGACCGATATGCCTGGCTGGCGAAGCAAAAAGGCCTGGGGTAAAGGACTGTTTGAAACCAAGGCAAACATGCTGGAAGTAGACAAGCCGAATTTTTACCTGAGTGTGAACCCGGCCATGGCCTATCAACGCAGCATCGAAAGCGACTACAGCGACCCGGTTTACTTCAGGGCGTTGGGCGCT
>CANHEC010000300.1 GCA_947459455.1 Chitinophagaceae bacterium | reverse complement strand
TATGCCTACTTGAATAACCAATCGCAGGGCTTGCGTAAAACCGCCGATTTCTTTGACCTGTTTTCAAAGTACGGACATGCACTCAATCCGCAGCGCACCCTGTCGTTATCGGCTATTTTCAACCTCCGATCGCAGTTTACAAATGGGTATGACTATGAGTCAAATCCGCGACGCCGCACCTCCGGCTTTTTTGCGCCGGCTTATGCACTGCTTACACCGGGCGTCGATTGGCGTCCTTCCAAGCATTTCAGTCTCTTCGTGTCGCCGCTGGCCGCCCGCTGGGTTATTATAGCCGGCGACCCTTTCAGCTATAGCACTACGCCGCCGCCGGCCGGGCAAAAACCGCTGGCCGAACTATACGGAGTAGATCCCGAAAGGAAAATTGATGCCCAGTTCGGCGCTTTTTTGTCGGCCAATTTCAACAAGGAAATACTGAAAAATGTGAACTATACCAGCCGGCTTGACCTGTATTCCAACTATTTGCACAATCCGCAAAACGTCGACCTGTTTTGGACCAACAGCATCGTGTTCAAAGTAAACAAATGGCTTACACTGAGCTACCTGCTTAACATGGCATACGATGATGATTTCAGGCCGGCTGGACTGAACGGGCCCCGCATGCAGTATTTGGGCACCTTTGGACTGGGAGCCAGCGCCAAGTTTTAACCAGCTTTTCCACATGTGATTAAGCCCTGTAAAACTCACACAGGCAGGCCATTTGACCGACCTTACATTTGATTCTTCCATCGATGGTGGCACAATGGTTTGGCCGCCCGGTGGGCAAGGTTAGCAAGTATGGCAGCAATATCGTATCAAATCAAACTCCCCCAGTTCGAAGGGCCTTTCGACCTGCTTTTGTTCTTCATTGAGCGGGACGAACTGGACATTTATAACATCCCGATCACCCGCATTATCAAGGATTTTTTGGCCTACGTGCACCAGCAGGAAAAACTAAACATTGAACTCAGCAGCGAGTTCATCCTGTTTGTAAGTACGCTGATGCGCATCAAAGCCAAAATGCTGCTGCCCCGCAAGGAGCTGGATGCGCAGGGTAATGAAATTGATCCGCGGCAAGAGCTGGTAGACAAGATTCTGGAATATAAGCGTTTCAAAGAGGCTTCCATGAAGATGGCGGAGCTGGAAGCCATCAGAATGCTGATGGTGAAGCGAGGCAACATACAGCAGGAGCTGAACGAAATAGGCGAAGAGGCCGGCGAAGGCACCGAAATCCAAAGCGTGACGCTTTTCAAACTAATGAAAACGTTTGAAAAAGTAATGAAGCGGGTGCAGGAGCGAAACAATCGTCCGCAGCACGTAGTGTTTAAGTACAACTACACCATGGAGGAAACCCGTGAGTACATGCTGCAAGCGGTGCGTTTTGAGCGGTCGATGGGTTTTGAGAAGATTTTTGAAGTGTGCGAAAACCGCATACATGCCATTTTCCTGTTTTTGAATATGCTGGAACTGGTACAGCAACAGTACTTCCGCATCATGATTGGCGAAGGGAAAAACAACTTTCTGGTAGAGTGGAACGATGAAGGTCCTGCTACTACTGATATAATGGCCCCCATTGTGGCCGATCCTGTTTTGAACTAGTGTGCCAAAGCCATGTGTAAAGAAAGAGCCGCTCTCACAGAGAGCGGCTCTTTTTATTCCATCGATTTGCAGCAGATTGGTTCAAAAATGACTACTGTTCCAGTAAATAACAATGGCCATGATAAAAGCCCAGATAAAGAAAGCCAGCACATTGTCGGCGCTGAGGTAGCGTTTAAGGATTTCCTTCATGGTGACTTGGGGGGTTAGTTTCGGTTGCAAAATTAGGGGTTAACAGGCTTTTGCTACTGACAACCATCAGGCATTGCCGGAGGCAAATTTGCATTCGTTGGCAGGTACAAAAACTGCGTATTTCTGCTCAAAATAGGCGTGTTCTCGGAGCGCATATTGGCATAGTTTTCTACACTATCTGAATAGGTTCGAAATGGCCTTTCAAAACGGCTTTTGCGTCTGTTTGCAGCCATCCTTCCAGCAGGTTGCTGTACACCCGCCTGAAATCAACATTGAACCGCAAGTCGCCGTTGTCGAGGTTGGTCAGATCGGGCAGTGCATTCATGAGGCCGGGCTGCCGCAACTGCCCACCAATAAAGAACATTTGGTTGGCAGTGCCGTGATCGGTGCCAGCGCTGGCATTTTGCGCCACGCGGCGGCCAAACTCGCTGAACGTAGCTATTAATACGTCGTTGAATCTGTTTTGGATTTTCAGGTCGGTTACAAATGCATATACCGCTCCATTCAGCTCGGCCAGTAGCCGGCTTTGCTGGCCCGCCTGATTGATGTGTGTATCAAAGCTGCCAAGATTGAGGTAATACACGCTGGTGGCGAGGCCGCCTTTTATCAGGCTGGCTACTGTTTTTAGCTGCCGCGCCAGTCCTGTATCAGGGTAGCTGGCAGTGCTGGCGCCAGTTTTCGAAGCTTTGAATATTTCGTCGGCGCTTTCAACCGTATCGGCCAGTGTACGATACAAATAGGCTGGTACTGCTTCGTGCTCCATCGCATGCTGCTGAGCAGCCAACTGTTTGAAAAATGGTGATTGGCTGCTATTGAATAGCCGCCCCGGGTCGTCGAAGGCCAAGGCCTTATGCAGTTGCCCGCGGGTAGCAAGGCTGGCCGATTCATCCAACTCCAGCACTTGCAGCGGCGGTGCCCCAGTTACGGCCACCGTATCAAGATAGCGGCCCAGCCAGCCGGTATCCCAATAGCTGCCAGCCGGCGAAGCCGAGTGCCAGATATCCATACTACGGAAATGGCTTCGATCGGGGTCGGGGTAGCCTACATTGTTCAAGATGGCCAGTTCACCTTTTTCGTAAAGGTTTCTGAATACTGTGAGGGACGGGTGCAGGCCGGCGCCATCTTGCAGTCGCAATGCTTTATCGGCGGGCACTGCCAGGGTAGGGCGCTGGCGATAGTAGATGTCATTTCCCAGCGGGATCACTGTATTGAGGCCATCATTGCCGCCGCTCAGTTGTATCATGATCAGTATGCGCTGGCCACTCAGGCCGGCCTGCTGTGGCATACTGTGCAAAAAGCGGGGCACCAGCAAGCTGCCGGCGGCGGCTACAGTTGTATGCTTTAAAAAATGACGACGACGAATCAGCATGGCGATATCTGTTTTCGAATGTGGAATCAGCAAAGTTGGTATTCGGGCGTGGCTAGCAGAAGCTGCAGGCTTTTTCTGTTTCTGTCGGCTGCAGGCAGGCCCGGTTGCAGCTGCTTTTTGATAAGCGCAGCGGTGCTGGCACCGATGGGCAATAATGCTTGTAGTGCGGCTGGTTCCAGGCTGCTTAGCGCTGTTGACAGCGATGTTTGCTGCACGGCGTCCCAATCTATTTTCGCTTTCAGCAAAAAGCGGTTGGGTATTCTGCCGGTCCCCATTTGCATGCGGCCCATTTGGCTGTCATCATCCTGCCTGGCCGAGGTGTACACCGTTTCGCTAAAGGCAAGCACCTGCGGCATACGCATACGTAGCAGTAGTGAACTGGCATCAATCCATGCCAGCCCACCCGACCACCCGGCCACAGTAGGGGGGTAAAACAGTATTTGTCCCAATGATCTTTGAAGCAGCAGCTGTACTTCAGGGTTTTCAATCTCCATTGGCATTAGTCGCCTCAGGCCAACCCACCATTCTACCGGGCTTTTCACCCGGTTGCCGAAGTTGGCTTTGCTATACATCCAGTCGGCCGACAGTATGTCTTTGAGCAAGGCTGTGATATCGTACCCCGATTGGAAAAATCTTTTCGCCAGCCAATTTACATGTTGCTCGTCGGGCGTATCATTTACATAAAACCGATACAGCTTAGTTGCCAGGTGCCTGGCCGTTTGTGGCTGCTCCAGCAAAATATCGAGCACTTCATCGCCGGTAAAATTGCCTTTTCTGCCAAGTATGGTTTTGGTACCACTATCATGCTGCTGGCGCCTGAATACAAATTCGCCCTGCGCATTGAAACCCCAGCCAGTAAAGGCTCGTGCTGCTTCCTTTACATCCGTTTCGGAATAGTGCCCGCGGCCGAGTGTAAACAGTTCCATCACTTCGCGGGCAAAGTTTTCGTTAGGCTGGGCTTTGCGGTTTTGCTGATTATTCAAAAATGCCAGCATAGCCGGCGATTTGCTGACAGCCCGCAGCAGATCGGCAAAGTTGCCAAGGGCACCATCCCGTATCACCTGTAATAGTTGTTGCTGGAAAAAGCTATTGAGATTGCGGCAGGCGAAATGGC
>CANHEC010000299.1 GCA_947459455.1 Chitinophagaceae bacterium | reverse complement strand
TGCTGCAGTCAGCTTGGTTTAATAGATGGCGTCACCATCACTGCTGCCAAGTCGATATTAGTTGGCGGCTCGCAGCATGCACGGCTTCGGCGCAAAAATGGCAAGATCACTTTTCGGAAGCTACTGATTTGGGAGAAACAAAGACCTTCGAAAGCCCAGCTGTAAAATGAAGAAGGCAACAAGTAAAACCTATGGAAGCAAAAAAGATGCTTGGAGTTCTCGTGCTGCTCTTGCTCAGCATCACGGCTACTATCACCGGTTGTGATAGGGCAAGCTCAAATAAAATAGATAAAGCGCAAGATTTAAGCACTGTTGGGAAAAAGCGACACGAAAAAGCGACGCTCGGCTATTATGATTCAACCGGAAAGCTGAACAATGTAAGCGTTGAGCAGGTGAGGCAATATTTTATTGAAGAAGGAGTAATTGACCAGGCACATCAGGTGGCAGAGTTTTATGTCGTTGACTCGTTGGATGCGGCCAATAAGATTGTAATGTCGGCACTTATTATGCGTACCTCCGCTGGCCAGGAGTTTGCCACCATCCGCACTTCGGTATACCAATACGAGCCCGGGGTTTATGCTTTTTCAACCAGCAATATGGATAACAGCACGTGTTCCTGTAAGTCAACGAACTGTAGTACCTGGGGGTGCAACGTGTCTGAATTTGGCCCCTGCTCCTGTAGCGATTGTGGCCGTGCTGAGGGTAAATGCGAAAAAACAAGTAGCCGAAAAGACCTTAGCGCAGTCGAAAGTTCTTTTCAATCGCTTTAGTCCATCACGCTCATTTGCAGCACACGAACCATTTAAGCGGATCGATAAACCGTTTGTTTGAGCTGTTCATTCAGAAACGCCGTCCGCCAATTCAATTGGCGAACGGCGTTTTGTATAAAAGCACCGCCCAAAAGAACAGACGCAAGGCTGTCGGCTAGGTATTGAGGGTGCCAGCTTCTTTGCCCTGGCCCACAATGGCTTCAAATTTTTGGGCGAACTGCTGGCGGTGCACATACATGCCCAGGCTGAAGCCGGCCTGCTACTGGCTGACGGTAATGCGGCAGTAAATGGGATACTTGTGGTCGGTGGTGGGGGCATCGAGCCGCAAATGGAAGAGCACGGCGATGTTGTCGGCGATTCTCATGATGATGAGGGGGAGGTTTGGTGAAGGAAATGGTTGGGTTCGCTTAGGCCTCAGTTAATCGCTTGCGCAAACGATGGGTGGTGAAAAGGATACAGTAAAAGCATCCGGGGCTACCGTATCCTTTTTTGTATCCTTTCAGGTTGGTACAAAACAGTATGGAATAGTAGGGGCAGGCAACAAAAAACCCCGTAAAAGCTGCGTTTTACGGGGCATTGGTACTGTTCGGTACCCATTTTTGTGATCCGGCTGGGACTCGAACCCAGGGCCCATACATTAAAAGTGTATTGCTCTACCAACTGAGCTACCAGATCTCCGATCCATCAACAAATTAGCGATGCACTATTTCGTTTTTGGGAGTGCAAAAATAGGCGTGGGCCCTTTTGCGCCCAAAAAAAATTCTGGCACGTTTTTCAACAGTCTGTTTGAAAATTCTTTAACAAATGGCGGCCGCTCAAGCGCCAATTTTGCTATACCTATGGTTTCCCTCAACAATCCTGCTTATTTCTCCAACAAAGTGGTCGTAGTGACCGGTGGTAGCGATGGCATTGGCAAAGCGCTGGTGGAGCTGCTGCTATCGGTAGGGGCACGGGTAGCTACCTGCGGCCGCAACAGCGACAAACTATATCAGCTACAGGTGGAAAATCCTGGCCGCGAACTGCACACCACCGTGTGCGACGTGAGCAATGAAAACGATTGCCGCCTCTTTATGGCATCGGTCATCAAAAACTTCGGTACGGTAGATGTGCTCATTAATAATGCAGGCATCTCCATGCGGGCCGAGTTCAAAGAAACCTCACTGGATACTATCCGGCAGGTCATGGATATCAACTTTTGGGGTGTGCTGTACTGTACCAAGTACGCTCTGCCACATATCATGCAGTCGAAGGGAGACATCATAGGCGTGAGCAGCATAGCCGGCTACCGCGGCCTACCGGGGCGCAGCGGCTACAGCGCCAGCAAGTGGGCGCTGCAAGGCTGGCTGGAGGCCCTGCGTACAGAGCTGCTGGATAGCGGCGTGAATGTGATGTGGGTATGCCCGGGCTTTACGGCCAGCAATATTCGCAATGCCGCCCTTAACAAAGATGCTGCAGCCCAGGGCGAAAGCCCTATGGACGAAAAATCCATGATGAGCTCGGAAGAATGCGCTATGCATATCCTGAACGCTGTAGCTCAGCGCAAGCGTACACTGGTGCTCACTTTTACCGGCAAGCGCACTGTGTTCATGAACAAGTTTTTTCCCTCACTGGCCGATAAGCTCGTCCGCAAGTTTTTTTACAAAGACGGTGTACTGATCAAGTAATTGGCCAGACCGCTACCATTCTCAACCTTCGTTTTTTTGCAATAGCCGATTGTGCCCATCATCACCCTTACATCAGATATTGGTCAGAAAGATTACCTGGCCGGTGCCATCAAGGGCAGGTTGTGGCAAAAAAACAGCCAATGGCAGATAGCCGACCTGAGCCACCAGGTATCGCCATTCAACTACAACGAAGCCGCCTATTTTGTCCGCAGTGGTTACCCGCATTTTCCGGTCGGTAGCTGGCATCTGGTACTCGTCAATCTGTTTGACAAAGCACAGCCCAGCTGCCTGCTGGCCAGCTACCGCGGGCATTATTTTGCCTGCCCCGACAATGGCCTGCTGCCCATGATACTGGACGGCCAGCCCGACGAACTGGTACGGGTGCCCATGCTGGAAACACAGGTGCCACACCTGATGAGCTGGATAGATGCCATTGGCAACGCCATCGTAAGCCAGCGGGCCGATACCAGCCTGCAGCAGTTGGGCACGCCCGTGCTGCAATGGGTAGAAAAAAACAGCCTGCGGCCACGCTCCGGCGACGACTGGATCGAAGGCAATATCATCTACATCGACCGGTTTGAAAACGTGGTGACCAATATTTCGCGACACGATTTTGAAACCGTGCGAAAAGGTCGTCCCTTCACCATCCATTTCAAAAGCGACGACCGCATTCAAAAACTGGCAGAGCACTACGGCATGGTGGCCGAGGGCGATAAGCTGGCTTATTTCAATACCGGCGGGCTGCTGGAAATAGCTGTGAACAAAGGCAATGCCGCCGGCTTGTTTGGCCTGCAGGCCGTGGGCGATGAGGCGGTGAATGAGCAACTCATGAAGGCCCGCATGTTTTACCGCACCGTGAAAATTCTGTTTCAACAGGTAGACGGCCCACTGCCAACCTAAAAGCTTGTAAACATCAAAGGCATCAACACCTTGCCAACTGCCAACCGCCAACTGCCAACTGCCAACTCTTTCCCTGCCATCCACCATCTGTCATCCAGCATCCTCTTCTCATGAGTCCCATTACCCGCGTTGTCAAGCTCACCCTGCAGCCGCAATACACCGAGGCTTTCAAAGCCATTTTTGCAGCGCACCAGCAGGGCATCAGCCAGTTTGCCGGCTGCCTCGAGCTGAATGCTTACCAGGACGAAGCCGAGCCGCATATCTTTTTTACCATCAGCCGCTGGCGAAGCCTGGCCGATCTGGACAACTATCGCTACAGTGAGTTTTTCAAAGCCCTATGGCAGCAGGTGAAGCCCATGTTTGCCGCCCGGGCTGAGGCGCATTCCATGACCAAGTTGTAACCTTGCGCCCATGCTGTACCCGCTTCGAGTGCTGTACTTTGTATACGCCGCCGTTTGGTTTATTGCTTTGTTGCTGTTCATTACCCCGGCAGTATTATTGGCCATGGCCCTCGGCCAGCCCCGCGGGGGGCACCTCATCATTTACCTGTGCCGCTTTTGGAGCGATGCCTGGTTTTTGCTCATCGGCATCCGGCACCGCAATATTTACCAAGCGCCCATCGAGCGGCAGCGCCACTATGTGTTTGTGGCCAACCATATTTCTTACCTCGATATTCCGCTCATTTTTCAGGCCATCCGGCACAACGATATCCGGGTGCTGGGCAAGGCCGAAATGGCCCGCATTCCGCTGTTTGGCATCTTATACCGGCTGGCCGTGGTATTGGTAGACCGTAGCAGCCCCGAAAAACGAGCCCGCAGCGTGGCCATTCTCAAAAAAGTACTCGATCAGAACACCTCCATTTTCATTTTTCCTGAAGGCACTTTCAACGAGACCGAGGCCCCGCTCAAGCACTTTTACGATGGCGCCTTTCGCAT
>CANHEC010000298.1 GCA_947459455.1 Chitinophagaceae bacterium | reverse complement strand
GACGAACGGACCCATAAAATAGCCGGCTTTTCGCTGCTGCTGCTGTGTGTGCTGCTGCTGCTGGCGCTGGGCTCCTACTGCTTTACCTGGCGCCAGGATCAGGACAAGGTATTCAGCGCCGGTGCGCAATTCCTGTTTGCCGATAACCTGAAGGTGGACAATATGCTGGGCCGCCTCGGCGCCTGGACGGGTCATCAGCTCATTTACAACGGCGTGGGCCTGGCGGCATTTCTGCTGTGCACCCTGCCGTTTGTAGCCGGCTTCAACCTCATTTTTGGCAAGCCCATCTTTTCCATTTGGCGCAATGTGAAGTACACCGCCACCGGGCTGGTGTTTTTCAGCGTGGCGCTGGCCTTTGCCCTGCCCGATACCGGCTTTAGCTTTGGTGGCGGCATGGGCGAAATGGTAGCCGCCTACCTGCAAAACCTGCTGGGCGCTACCGGCACAGCCCTGCTGCTGTTTGTAGCCGGCTTCAGCTGGTTTATCTGGCGGTTCAATCCCCGCTTTCAGCTGCCGCAGCGCCGCCAGGCGCCGGCCACTGCCCCCGATGAAGCGCCTGCCGAAGCAGCCGTTCCGGCAGCCGAGGCCCCTGCGGCCGAGGAGCCCGCACCCAACCCCACCGAAGCGGCACCGGCCTTTGTACCGGTGGTGGGCAAAAGCATCAACGACCTGTATGCCGAAGGCCGCCTGCAGCAGCTGGTGACCGACGACCCCAACCCGCTGGAGCACCAACTGGTGCAAAGCAGCGGCAATAGCCTGGGCGACGATGCATATGCGGCCTTTCTGCCGCCGGCAGCTGCCCCCAGCCCCGAAGAAGAAGATGGCATCAATACGCTGGCCGTGGTAGAAGCACCGGAAAAAACCGCGGTACCCCTGCCCGTGCCACCCAAGCCGGTGCTGGCCGCCGTACCGCCTGTAGCCGATTTGTCGGAGCCGGAGGCCGAACCGGAACCGGAGCCACTGCCCAAGCGCATTACCCCCGTAGCCGTACGCGAAATACCGGCCGGCGAACTGCCCAAGAGCGACCTCGAACTGGAGATCAATAACGCCGACACGGCCGACGACGATGCCGACGAGGACCTGCCCGAGGCCAGCATCCCCGAACTGGCACAAGAGCAGCTGGAGCCCTACGATCCCTCGCTGGAGCTGAAGGGCTACAAGTTTCCTACCCTCGACCTGCTGGATGCCCATGGCAGCGAGAAGGTAGTGGCCGACCCCGAGGAACTGGAAAAGCACAAAAACCAGATCATTGATACGCTCAAGAACTACGATATCAGCATCCAGCGCATCAGTGCCACCGTGGGCCCCACTGTCACCCTGTACGAAATAGTGCCGGCACCGGGCGTTCGCATCAGCCGCATCAAAAACCTGGAAGACGATATTGCCCTCAGCCTGGCGGCTCTTGGTATCCGCATCATAGCGCCCATTCCGGGCAAGGGTACCATTGGTATCGAAGTGCCCAACATTCGCAAGAGTGTGGTGAGCATGAAGAGCCTGCTGAGCAACGATAAGTTTGTGAACAGCAAATACAGCCTGCCAGTGGCCATTGGCAAAACCATTGCCAACGAACATTTTGTGGTAGACCTGGCCGGCATGCCCCACCTGCTGATGGCCGGTGCTACGGGTCAGGGTAAATCGGTAGGCATCAATACCCTGCTGGTGAGCCTGCTGTACAAAAAACATCCCAGCCAGCTGAAGCTGGTGATGGTAGACCCTAAAAAGGTGGAGCTGAGCCTCTACCGGATGATTGAAAAGCATTTCCTCGCCAAGCTACCCGGCGAAGAAGAAGCCATCATTACCGATACCAAAAAGGTGATCAATACACTGAATGCCCTGTGTATTGAAATGGACAACCGCTACGACCTGCTGAAAGAGGCGCATGTACGCAACATCAAAGAGTACAACGAAAAATTCATCAAGCGCCGGCTCAATCCGCAGAAGGGCCACCAATACCTGCCGTTCATTGTACTGGTCATCGATGAGTTTGCCGACCTCATCATGACCGCCGGCAAAGAAGTAGAAATGCCCATTGCCCGCCTGGCGCAGCTGGCCCGTGCGGTGGGTATCCACCTCATCATTGCCACGCAGCGTCCTTCGGTCAATATCATCACCGGTACCATCAAGGCCAACTTCCCCAGCCGCATTGCCTTTAAGGTGAGCAGCAAAATAGACAGTCGCACCATTTTGGATGCCGGCGGTGCCGAGCAGCTCATTGGCAAAGGCGATATGCTCATCAGCCACAATGGCGAGCTCATTCGCCTGCAGTGCGCCTTTGTAGACACGCCCGAGGTAGAACGCATTTGCGAATTCATCGGCACCCAGCGGGGCTACCCCGATGCCTTCCTGCTGCCCGAGTATGTAGATGAAAAAGAACAGGAAGGTCGCGACTTTGACCTGAGCGACCGCGATAGCCTGTTTGAAGAAGCAGCCCGCCTGATAGTGGCCAACCAAATGGGCAGCACCAGCCTGATACAGCGCCGCATGAAGCTGGGCTACAACCGGGCCGGCCGCCTGATGGACCAGCTGGAAGCTGCCGGCATAGTAGGCCCCAACCAGGGCAGCAAGGCCCGCGAAGTGCTGGTAAAAACCGACGCCGAACTGGAGCAGCTGCTGGGCAACTGGTAAGCGCCCCCTCCCCTACTCGTTGCGTTGCTCCAGTAAGCCACTGTTGCGGAGTCTACCCGATACCGTGAGTGTATACCATACCCGCAGCGTGCCCATATTTTGCAAGGCCCCACTAATAAGCAGGGTACCATAAGCGGGTGGATGATTCATCACCGCGGGCATGGCTTGCAGTAGTCCTGTGTTGGTGAAAGACGGGCTGGCTATTTGTACGGCACCCAGTATGCCAATGCTACCTGTATTCGTCCAGGTGTCGTCTATCACACTGCTGCTATCTGTCGACTGAATGCTAAGCCCCGCCTTGTTGACGCCACCCAGCAGCCGAATCAGGCCGTACAGGCTTACCGAAGAGTCGTTGTCTAACTGGCTCAATACAACCGGCGCTGCCGATTCTCCGCCGATGCTTATCACGCCCTTGTTCACTACCCGGTATAGTTCGGCCGTGTACGCATTCATAGGGGGCTTGCCATTTACCGTTACTCGGCCATAGTTGTACAGGCTACCACCCAGGTAGCCTACATCCACAATACCATGATTTTCCAAAGAATCGAAACGGAAATTCGTTTCCTCAATGGCCTCTATTGATCCGTGGTTCACCGCCACCTTCGCCATACACGCCGACCCGTTGAATTCATATCCGCCATGTAGGCGCAGCGTAGCCCCGGCATACACCCGAAGTGTATCGGCCGATAGCCAGGTAGCAATGCCACTTACACGGCCCCATACCTGCAAGTCTTTCACTTGCAGCTGCTGAAAAATACCGAGCGGCCAATTCAGTTCCGGATCACCGCCCATTATTCCCTTCACCAGCATCCGTCCCTGCCAATTCATCTGGTTTCCGTTTATGCTCAAACCACCTTCCACCAGCAAGCTGCTTCCGGCTTCTGAGGTAAATCGTGCCGCCATGGGAAACACAAAGTTGGCATAGCTGGTAAGCACACGACCAGGCACAATGCGCATGTGCACACCCGCCGCCACCTGCCAGTACCCCGCTACCTGCACCGATTGGTTGATGATAACAGAATCGAAGCTGGTGGGCTCAAAAAACAACGAATCAAACTCGCCGGGCGCCAGGCCCGGATACCGGCCTTCGTGCCAGTTGGCGGTGTCGGTGTACAGTGCAGCGGCCTGCCGCGGCCGAAAACGATACTGCGTAGCGCCAACCGAAGCCGGCCACGCCAGCGCCCCGGCCAACAGAGCCCAACACACCACTACCAATGCATTCCTTTTCATAGGCAGGCCATGCCATTGCAGGGCATTACTCCTCACCTGTAAAGGTACCTCCGCCGTGTCGCGGGGGCGCCTTTCATGGAAGCTTTGACCAGAATACTTCAACAGCAGGTACCAGCTGCAGTTTTTCATGGCATCGGTGTTGCGTCGCAATCACTTCATCTGCTTTATGCCATGGCATCCGTCAGGCCATGCCTGTTCTGCCACCCGTCACGCCACCCAATGCGCTGAACCCCTAACTTTCGCTGATGAAAAGAATATTACTTCCACTGCTTTTGCTGGTTGGCGCAGCCAGCGTGGCCCAACAGCTACCGGCCTATCAACTGTTTACCGGCAAAGGCAAAAAAGCCAACTTCGGACAGCTGGTAAAAGCCATGCAGGAGCAGGAAGTGATTCTGTTTGGCGAGTACCACGACAATCCCATTGCG
>CANHEC010000297.1 GCA_947459455.1 Chitinophagaceae bacterium | reverse complement strand
TCCGGCTGCAAAGGCAGCGATGCAAACGATGATGAGTTCCGACAATGTAAACGCAGGCTTGAATTGGCTGTGCGCAAACTTAGGGGCTTCGGCGGGCACCACCTGCCACAAGGTTTTGATTTGTGCCCAGGCCTCGCTACATTGGGGTACAACCTATTCATCCGTTCCGGCAGCGCCGGTACACCAAAAAACATCAACATGCGTTTATTTTCTCTGCTGCAGCTGGCTGCCCTGGCCGGCTTGTGGGCCGCCTGCAACAGTGCCAACACACCAGCTCCAGCCGCCGCCGATAGCATCGGTACTGCCAGCACCAGATCCATGGCAGCACCGGCGTTGCCCGATCCTGATACCACTGATGCCATTGCTGCTACAGCTTATGGTGTGCGTACGTATGGCGATTCGGCAGTTGCTGCTGCCCGCCGGGCCATTACCAGCAGCTTCGGTGCCGATTTGGATACCGATTTGCAGGATAGCACCATGCGAAAGTTTCGGCTATTTCGTTTCGATCTGAACGACGATGGCAGCGAAGAAATTTTTGTAGGCCTTACCGGGCCACTGTTTTGCGGCACCGGTGGCTGTACTATTATGCTGCTGCAGGCCGACGGTAGTGTTATCACGAATTTCACGGTGGCCGGCTTTCCGGTTGTCATCGACAGTGCCCGTACCAATGGCTGGCGTAATCTGTTGATGCTGTCTGCCGGTAGTTTTCATGAGATGAAGTATGGCAAAAAAGGCTATCCGTCCAATCCCAGCGTGGCGCCGGCATTGAAAGTTTTTCCCGGCGATGGGCTGCCAAGGGCGCTCAACTTTATGGCCGAACCCTACCCGCAGATCCAGTATTAGTGCTTCCATCTCACCTTCAATACCTGATCTATGAAACTGTTTTTGACCGTACTCATTTGCATTACCTGCACCGCCCTGTGGGCGCAAAAAAAGGCCGATTATGATGTAATCCTGAAAACATCGGGCGACGAACTGGTAGGCACTGTAAAGGAAGTGGCCGACAATGATTTGAAGTTTTGCTACAAAGGCGAAGCGGTAGTGTACAGCATTAAGAAAACCGAAATCATTAAAGTGACGTTTTCCAGTGGCCGTATCGAGTTTTTCAATAGGCCGGCTACCAACCCATCCTCGTCGGACCCGGCTGCGCCAGCGCCTGCTGCACCTTCACCAGCACGTGCAGCCTTGCCCACTCAGCCGGCCACGCTTGAAGACCATCACAACAAAGTAGCCATCCTTCCATTCAAGTTTTTGATCGATCGGCAGTCGGGCGGCGAAGACATGGGTGAAAAAGCACAGCAGGAGGCTTTTGCTACGCTGAGCCAACATGCGGCCGGGCTTGAGTTGCAGGATGTACTCACCACCAATGCATTGCTGGCAAAAAATGGCGTCAACGATCAGACCATTAAGCAGTACACACCTATTGATCTTTGCAACCTGTTGGGCGTGGAGTATGTGGTGATGGCTACCGTATCGGTCAATAAAGGCACTGCTACCGCCACCACCAACAACTTTGGTAACACCAATATCGACCGTAACTGCGGCAAGTCGGGCAACGACACGAAGATCACCAGTTTCGGATCTTCCTCTTCTTACATCAATCAGTCTTACAAAACTTATGTTACACTGAATATTTACAACGACAAAGGCTCGTCACTTTTCAGCGATAGCCATGAAGCGTTTCTGACTGGCGAAGAGGCCTACCGAAATGCAGTAAAGTATTTGCTGAAGCGGTCGCCCATATACCGCAAGTAAGTGGCAAGCTTTTTGTCAAATGATACGGCTGGCCTTATCGGTCAGCCGTTTTAGTGTGCCTGGTGCATTGAAGCGGTATCCGGAGAAAATGGAATAGAATAGCCGCACTTCGCGGTTGGTGGCCGTGGTGTTTTGTTGTTTGAAGTTGGCACCTTGTGCTTCAAAGTAAGCCCCGGCAAAAAAGCGGGGACCATTGTGGCCCAGCCCGGCCCGTGCATGCCAGCGAAATACAAAATCGCTGGACCGGGTGGTTTCCGTACTGTTTTGGCGGCGGGTATCGAGGCGGGTAAAAAGAACGCCCAGACCGGGGCCGCCGCCAGCTGCCAGATAAAAGTCGTGTTTCAAAATGTGGTTGTACAAATAAGTCGGTGCCAGTATCCACTCAAAATTGCTGGAGCGCTGACTGCTGGAGTTGGCGGTAAGTGGTGTTTTATCTTCCACTGTGTAGTAGCGCAAAGAGGTGTAGGGCATAAAGGCGCCGGCACTTTTCAATTGCCGCTCGGTTTGCGCCACCAGCGAGTTGACCGATAGCGCAGGATTGAAATTGTAGCCGGACACTAACTGAAACTGGGTAAAGTACAACTGCGGAAATTGAAAGTATGCTTGCCCTGGTTGCCATGCCGGGTTGAAGTCGCCGGTGTTTTCGAGGTAAAAGCCTCGGGTACGCCGGTACGATAGCTGGTGAAATGACTGTTTGAAGTTGAGATCGGTACCAAACCCCTGAAAGCGGGTTTTGCCGCGGATAGCATTGTCGTTGGTGCCGCCCAAAAAGTCGGGCGCAAACTTGAAGCTGAATGCAATGAACCGATAGTTGAAGCCCAATTTGAAGTAGGCATTGCCATTAGGATTGAGCACAAACTTTTGATTGGCCGTTCGCACCGAAATGTTTTCGAGGTCGTTCGACATGGATAGCTTCAGGTTCACAAACCTGTTCATTACTTCTATGCGGCCGTTTTCCCGAAAAGTGCGGTTGCTATCTGCCAACTGGGCATTGCCAACGACGGCGATACCGCACAGCATGGCCGCCACACAGCTAGTTTTTATCCATTGCATGCTATAAGGTAAAAAAACACCGGAATACCACCCGATATTTTTTACGCCACAAAACCGCCTATTTGTGGCAGGTGGGCAAATGCAGCGTTGTAGTCGCCCCGAATGCGTTCGATAGGTGGATTGAAGTAGCCAAATTTCAGATTCGGAAACTCTTCATGTATCAGCTCCATCATTTGCTTGATGCCCATGCATTCGCCGGCATCAGCCACGTTAATCTTGCCCAGATACCAATCGGGGTCAATGTTGAAATTGCGCCATTGTATCATACACAAGTCTGTGTCCCTGATCAGTTGGCGCAGCGCTTCGTATTCCGCTTCGCTGTCGGTCATTCCCGGAAAAACGAAGTAGTTGATGCTGGTCCATGCGCCATAGCGGCGGGCTACTTTCAGGCTTTCTACAATGTCGTCGAACGTGTAGTTGTTAGGCCGGTAGTAGGGGGTGTATATCTCGGGCCGGGCGCTGTTGGTGCTTACCCGTATGCTGTTCAGGCCGGCTTTGCACAAGGCTTCTACGGCGTCGGGCCGGCTACCATTGGTATTGATGTTGATGGAGCCCTTGCTGGTATGCTTCCTTATTTCAATGATGGCGTCGCGGATGGTCTCCCACATCAGTAGTGGCTCACCCTCGCAGCCTTGCCCAAAGCTGACGATAGGGTAGGGCGCCGTTTCAAGATGTGGTACCGTGAACTCTACAATCTCTTCAGCCGATGGCTTGAACGTAAGTCGATCCTGCGGGCTGGTGATGGTTTCTTCTTCGGGCTGAAAGCTGACGCAGCCTACACAGTTGGCATTGCAGGCAGGCGAACTGGGCACCGGGCACTCCCAGCGGCCCAGCGCAAAATTGCGGGCAGCGGGACAGTTGTAGGTATTGCAGCAATTGTCCATCAGGTGCTGCACCAGGCGGTTGTGCGGATAGGCTTTCAGCAAATGCTGCGCACCGCCGGCAATCAGCTCGTCATCGTAGCCGGCACATTCCTGCCGGATGTCGCGTTCTATGCGGACAGCTGTTACATAAAACTGATTATTGTACCAGCCGGCGGCCGTGTAGCAAAACAATGGCAGGGTAGGTGCATCGGCATCAGTTTCGTAGGCAGCCAAAAACAGATTGGTATGTGCCGGCGGTATAAACGCCGCTACCGCCCAGCCTTTTTCGCACAGGCGCATTTCGCCGGTGGCCACATCTATGCCAATGCCTTTGCGGCCGGGCAACTCGTACAGGTTGCCACCATCGGGCAGGGGTATCCAGCTGTCTTCAGGTACTTCATAGGCATCCCACCCGCTTCGGCCAATGGCGTATAGCGTATCGTCTTCAAATATGTTGCCATTGCCATCGCTGTATAGTAAATAGGGCGTCATGCGCTTCGTCTTTTGTTATAGTTGAAATGATCCGCCGCCGGCGGTATACAAACCTACACTTTGAAATGCAGCTGCTCTTTGCAAAAGCTGTTGAACTCGGCTTCCAGTTCGGGATCTATCGGCT
>CANHEC010000296.1 GCA_947459455.1 Chitinophagaceae bacterium | reverse complement strand
GTTTGTTTTCTTTTTTCAGGTTGCGTTTATCCCCCCCGATTGCTGTCATGACGCTTGCCTCAAAAATGAATGGATGGTTTGCGCTGATCACGCTGGCATTTCTGGTGCCATCGTGGTTGGGGTACCGCCTGTCGGCCGAGGCCGATGCGGGCATGATGTTGCTGCTGGTGGCCTTGTTTGGTATCCCGCACGGCGCTATCGATCACGTCATTTACAACCATACCAAAGCGCAACCCGACCGTGGCCGTCAGTTGCTGATGCGGTTCTTTATGCCCTATCTGGGCTTGCTGCTGGCTATGGGTGCCGGCTGGCTGCTGTGGGCCGATGGCATGTTTTGGATTTTTCTGCTTACCGCTGCTTTCCATTTTGGCCAAAGTCAGTTGCACAGCATTGGTTTGGCCGAGCGTCAGCCGCTGAAATGGCTGCTGTACATCGCCTGGGGTTCGTTGTTGCTGTCGCACTTGTGGCTTACGCATTGGCAAAGCCAGGTGCCGGTGCTGAGTCCGGTGTTTGCCTGGAATTTTTCGCCCGATGCGTCCTTGTATTACATGGTGGCTGCTGTGCGGATAGCCAGTGCTGTAGGGGTGCCGCTGCTGCTTGGCTACTGCAGTGCCCGCAAATGGATGACGGTACCACAATTACTGCAGGAGCTACTGGTATTGGCACTGCTGGTACTCACTATTCAGTATTGCAGCATGTATACCGCCTTCGCTTTGTACTTCGGCTTGTGGCATTCGCTGCGGGTCATCATTACCGAGTATCATTTTCTGCGTTCGTCGGTGGGTACCGGCTACTCCTGGCGGCGTTTTGTACAATCGTTCCTGCCCTTCAGTTTGCTCAGTTTTGCCGGGCTGGCGCTCTTTTTTGCGGCGCAGCAGTTGTTTTCGTTTTCTATTTCGCCCTTCCTGTTATTCCTGATGTTTATATCGGCTCTCACGGCCCCGCATGCCATCATCATGAGCGGCATGTATAGCTGGCTGCCCGGGCAGGCTGTACGTACCAGGGCATCGGTTGGCACTGCTGCCAGCCCTTTGTGATGGCCACCTTTTCCGGTTCATCTGCTTTTTGCAAAAAATTCGGTTTCAGGCTCTGGCGCACCGGTGGCCGACCGGCTGCAGCACGTACATTTGCCACCCCCGGCCAAAAGCCTGAAGCAGGGCCGGTATCGCAGCCATGAAAGACTTTTCTTACATCACCAGTCAGCACCCGCAGTACGTAGAAAATCTGTACAACGATTACCTCGCCAATCCGGCCACGGTCGATCCTGAATTCCGCAAGTTTTTTGAAGGGTTCGATTTTGCCGTAACAGCCGGCAAAGCCAGCAATGGTAGTGTTGCTACCAATGGCGCCGCCACTACCGGCAGTAGTATTGATTGGAAACGAGAGATCATGGTGTATCGGCTGATTTTGGGCTATCGCAACAAGGGCCATCTGCTGGCCAAAACCAATCCCATCCGGCCACGCATCGACCGCAAAGCGAATATTGAATTGTCGTTTTACGGCTTTGCCGAATCCGATCTCGACAAAGAATTTCATGCGGGTCAGTTGCTGGGCCTCGGCACCACTTCGCTGCGCAATATTTTCAACTACCTCGAGAAAACCTATGCCCACCACGTGGGTTGGGAATTCAAATACATCAGCGATCAGCAAAAGGTAGACTGGCTGACCAACGAGATTGAAAAAGGCTTTGCGAGGCCGCTGCCGCTGGAGCAAAAGCGCCGCATTCTGGAGAAGCTAAATCAGGGTGTGCTGTTCGAAAAGTTTTTGCATACCAAGTATATTGGCCAAAAGCGTTTCAGCCTCGAAGGCGGCGAGACCACCATTGCCGCACTGGACCAAATCATTACCACCGCTGCCGACCATGGCGTAGAAGAAGTGGTGATAGGCATGGCGCACCGCGGCCGGCTGAATGTGCTGGCCAATATCATGGGCAAAACCTATGAGCAAATCTTCAGCGAGTTTGAAGGCACTGCCATTCCGGATACTACCATGGGCAGTGGCGACGTAAAATATCACCTCGGATATGGCAGCCAGCCCATTACTGCCAATGGCAAGCCCATCAACCTGAAACTGGCGCCCAACCCCAGCCACCTGGAAGCTGTAAACCCGGTGGTAGAAGGCTTTTGCCGTGCCAAGGCCGATGTGGTATACAATAGCGAGTACGATAAAGTGCTGCCCATTTTGATACATGGCGATGCCAGCATCGCCGGCCAGGGTATTGTGTACGAAGTACTGCAAATGAGCAAACTGGACGGCTACGAAACCGGCGGCACTATTCATTATGTGATCAACAACCAGATCGGCTTTACCACCGACTTTACCGATGCCCGCAGTAGCGACTACTGTACCTCGCTGGCTGCTGCCGTGCAGGCGCCGGTGTTTCATGTAAATGGCGATGATGCAGAAGCAGTGGTAAAAGCAGTAGACATCGCTACCCGTTTCAGGCAGGAGTTTAATTGCGATGTGTTTGTAGACATGGTATGCTACCGCCGCCATGGTCACAACGAGGGCGATGATCCGAAGTTTACCCAACCGGGCTTGTATGCCAAAATAGACAAGCACCCCAACCCGCGGGAAATGTATACCCGCTTTTTGCTGGACAATGGCGATACCGAAGCGCAGGCACTGGCCAAGGAAATGGAGAAGAAGTTTTGGGACGACCTGCAGGCTCGCCTGGACAATGTGAAGCAGAATCCGCTGCCCTACACTTACCAAAAGCCCGAAGAATGGTGGCGTGAACTGCGCCGGGCTACCGATGCCGACTTTGAGGCCAGTCCCGATACCAGCGTGCCCCGCGAAACAGTAGAGCACTGCTTTCGAAGCATTATGCACCTGCCCGAAGGTTTTAAGCCGCTGAAGAAAGTAGAAAAGCTGCTGGCTGATAAAAACAAACTGTTTGAAGCCGAACAGAAGTTTGACTGGGCTACCGGCGAACTGTTGGCCTACGCCAGCATTTGCTACCAGGGCTATGAGGTGCGCATGAGCGGCCAGGATGTACGCCGTGGTACTTTCAGCCATCGCCACGCCATTTTGCGAGACGAGGTGACCGATGCGTACTACAACCGCCTGGCACAGTTGAAAGAAGAACAGGGACAGTTTCGCATTTACAACTCGCTGCTGAGTGAATACGGTGTATTGGGCTTTGAGTACGGCTATGCCATGGCCAACCCGCATGCACTGGTACTGTGGGAAGCGCAGTTTGGCGATTTTGCCAATGGCGCCCAAACCATGATTGATCAATTTTTGGCAGCGGGTGAGCAGAAATGGTACCGCATGAACGGAGTGACAATGCTGCTACCGCATGGCTACGAAGGCCAGGGCCCCGAGCATAGCAGTGCCCGCCTCGAACGCTTTTTGCAAAGCTGCGCCGAGCTGAACATGGTAGTGACGAATATTACCACTGCGGCTAACTTTTTCCATGCGTTGCGCCGCCAGATTACTTGGCCGTTCCGCAAGCCACTCATCAACTTTAGCCCCAAGGCCAACCTACGCCATACCGGCGCTTACAGCCATATCGATGAGTTTACGCAAGGGCGCTTCCGCGAAGTGATAGATGATGCGCAGGCCGAGCCCGGCAAAGTGAAGAAGGTGCTGTTTTGTAGCGGCAAAATCTATTTTGAACTGGCCGAGAAAAAGCAGGCGGAAGGCCGCGATGATATTGCGGTGGTAAGGGTAGAGCAGTTGTATCCGCTGCCTACACAGCAGCTGGTAGCGCTGCAGGCTAAGTACGGCAAGGCCAAGTGGCACTGGGTGCAAGAGGAGCCGCTGAACATGGGCGCTGCCAGCTTCCTGCGCATGAACCTGACAGAGGTAGCTTTCAACATCATTAGCCGCAAGGCCAGCGCAGCTACCGCTACCGGCTATGGCAAGGTGCATGCCAAAGAGCAGGCAGCCATTTTGGACGAAGCATTCAGTCGATAAGACAATACAGCGCCGGCGTTCGCAAATTCGTCGGTTCATTTACCAGCCGCCAGCGGGCATTCGCCAATAAACAGCGATGCAGCTGGCGGTGCTGTTTACCTTGTGGGGCATTCCGTTGCTAAAATTTGAGATTGCTATGCCTCGTACCGCACTTATCACCGGCAGCACCAGCGGCATTGGCCTGGGTATTGCCCGTTCGTTTGCCGCCGCCGGCTATGCCATTGTGTTCAATGGACTGGAGCCCCATGGGGCCTCCATAGCCGCCGATACCGCCGCAGCCTATGGGGTGCCGCATTTGTTTAGCCCTGCCAATATGCAGCAGCCGGCCGAGATAGCCGCTATGGTGCAGCAGGCCGAAGCCATCTTT
>CANHEC010000295.1 GCA_947459455.1 Chitinophagaceae bacterium | reverse complement strand
TGATAGCAGCACTGCCGCCGACGCCCCAAAAAAACAAGTTGAAAAAGTAACTCGCCCCCTACTCGTACACGTACACCCGCTTTACCCGCTGGCTGATGCTGGTCATTACCTCGTACGAAATAGTGCCCTGCCAGGCTGCCAACTCGTGCAGGCCAATGTGGTCGCCAAACACTTCTACTTCATCATCGGGCTGCACGATTACGGGAAGGTCGGTGATGTCGAGCATGGTCATATCCATGCACACCCGGCCTACCACCGGCGCCCGGTGGCCCTGCAGCCACATATAGCCGCGGCCATTGCTGAGGCTGCGGGCATAGCCATCGGCATAGCCAATGCGTACGGTGGCAATGAGGCTATCGCGGTGCAGCACCGCACTGCGGCCATAGCCCACCGTTTCGCCGGCCGGTACTTGTTTTACCTGGGCCACGGTTGTTTTCAGCTTCATCACCGGCTGCAGGCCCGGCGCTCCGCCGTACAGGCCCACGCCCAGCCGCACCATGTGGTAGTGCGCCTGCGGGTGGCGGCTGATGGCCGCCGTATTGGCCGCATGCTGCAAAAAAGAATAGCCCAAGGCCTGCTGCAGCTGGCTGCACACGGCCTCAAAGCGCTGCAGCTGCTGCTGTGTAAAAGCATCGGCGGCCGCATCCTCGCTGGCTACCAGGTGGGTGAAAACGGATTTTACAATCAACTCTTCCTGCTGCTGCAGCTGGCTACACAGCGCTGCTATTTCGTGTGGTAAAAAGCCCAGCCGGTGCATGCCGGTATCTACCTTGAGGTGTACCGGGTAGTGGCGAATGCCGCGGTGGCGGCACCACTGCAGCAGCTGCTGCAAAAACTGAAACGAGTACACCTCGGGCTCCAGCAAGTGGGCCTCCATGCTGGCAAAAGCAGCCGGATCGGTATTGAGCACCATGATGGGCAGGTGAATGCCCGCCTGACGCAGGGTGACGCCCTCGTCGACATAGGCCACGGCCAGATAATCGGCCCGGTGCTGCTGTAGCAGGCGGGCTACTTCGGCATCGCCATTGCCATAGCCAAAAGCCTTCACCATGGCCATGAGGCGTACACCGGGCTGCAGCTGCTGCCGGTAGTGCTGCAGGTTTTGCAGCAGTGCCGCAGCATGTATTTCCAGCACGGTTTGGTGCTGTTGCTCTTCCAGCTGGCGGGCTATTGTTTCAAAAGCAAAGGAGCGGCCACCCTTCAGCAGCACATCGGCATGGGCCAGTGGCGGCAGTTGCTGCAGCAATGCCTGGGTATCGGCAAAGTGCTGCACCTGCAAATCGGGGACTTGCCAGCTGGCGGCGTACTGCGCCATGGCCGGCCCTACGGCCAGCAGCTGCCCTACCTGCTTTTGGCGAAGCAGGGCCGGCAAGGCTGCGTACACAGCAGGGGCCTCTTCATCGGTCACGCTCAGGTCGCTCAAAATGGCTACCCGCTGCTGGTGGTGGCCGTACAGTACCAGGTTGTTCAGCGCCTGCTGCAGGCTGGTAAAATCGTTGACAT
This sequence comes from Chitinophagaceae bacterium, assembly GCA_947459455.1. GTDB lineage: Bacteria > Bacteroidota > Bacteroidia > Chitinophagales > Chitinophagaceae > Phnomibacter. The sequence goes on along the minus strand of CANHEC010000295.1, from coordinate 2,792 downwards.
AACTATCATTGAGCAGGTAGCACCCATGGCGGGCCTTTTTCCACTGCAGGCGCATATCTAGCGGCTGCAGGTGGCGCAGGCGCTCGGCTATCAGCCCGGCATCCCAGCCATTTACCAACATCCAGATGGCGGCGTGCAAAGCGTTTTGCACACTGGCATCATCGGCAAAGGGCAAGTGCCACGCTACCTGCTGCGGCCCCCACTGCAGCATCACTTCGGTGTGACGCTGCTGGCGCTGCTGCTGCATAATGCGTACGGTAGCTGTATCGCTATGACCCCAGCCAATGGCCTGACCCGCGTAGTGGGTGGCAACAGCCTTGGCCACCCGCTCATCATCGGCACAGTATAGCAGCTGGCGACAGTGGGCAAACAGCCGTAGCTTTTCTATCAGTTTTTCTTCTTTGCTGGCAAAGCCTTCATCGTGGGCATCGCCCAGCATGGTAAAAATGCCACTGTTGGGCTCAATGATGGCGGCGAGCTTGTCCATTTCGCCGGGACGTGAGATGCCCGCCTCTATAATGCCCCATTCGGTATCGGGCTGCAGCTCCCACAGGCTGAGCGGTACGCCTATTTGCGAATTGAAACTTTTGGGGCTGCGCACTACCCGGCAGCTGCCTTCCAGCATTTCGTACAGCCAGTCTTTTACAATGGTTTTGCCATTGCTGCCGGTAATGGCCAGCACCTGCGCCCGGCACTGGCGGCGGTGCCAGCCGGCCAGGGTTTGCAAAGCGACCAGCGTATGTGGCACCAGCAGGTAGCAACTCTGGGGCAGTAGTTCGGCTGGCAGCCGGCTCACCAAAAACAGGCGAACGCCCTGCTCCCATGCATCGGGTATAAAATCGTGTCCGTCTTTTTGCGGGCTAGCCAGCGCTACAAACAATGTTTGCTCCGGAAAGCCGATGCGCCGGCTATCGATACTGAGCCAGCGCACCACCGCAGCACTGCTGCTGCCGTGTACCTGCGCTTGCAAAGCCTGAGCAACGGTATGAACGGAGTAAGAAAACAAATGTGATGATGCGATAATGTGATAATGTGATGATGAAATACAGGGGGAAGCGTCTTTCGACAAACACAGGGCACCATTCACCTCCGGTCTCCCAACTATCCAGTATTACACACTGTCATCTACTACATCGGCTGGCATACCTTTTTTGGCCATGAAGATGGAATAGAAAATACTGCCACTGATACACACGGCAATCAGTCCCAGCGAAATACCCACCTGCACCGGCTTGCTAATCCATTGATTGATCCAATGCTCGCCCAGCATTTTGATACCAATGAATACCAGCACAATGGCAATGCCCTGCTGCAGGTAGTCGAATTTGTTGACCGCACCACGCAGCAGAAAGAACAAAGAACGCAAACCGAGGACAGCAAAAATATTGCTGGTGTAAATGATGAGCGGATCGCGGCTGATGCCCATGACGGCCGGGATGGAATCCAACGCAAACACCAGATCGATAGCCGCCAGCAGCACCACTACTACAAACAGGGTGGTGTACACCGGCCGGCCATTTTCGCGGATCATGAATTTGCCATCGCCATCGGTGGGTGTCAGGGGCAAAAACTTTTTCATCCACTTGTAGATTTTGGAGTTGTGCGGATCGAAGGCCTCATCGCCATCGGCTGTAAACATTTTGTAACCGGTGTACACCAAAAAAGCACCAAATACATACAGCACCCAATGAAACTTGGCCACCAGCGCCACCCCCACCGTAATGAACAGGATACGAAACACAATGGCCATGAGGATGCCAATGAGCAGCACCCGGCTGTAGTGGTTCGGTTTTACGCCAAACGAGTTGAAGATGAGGATGAACACAAAAATGTTGTCGATGCTCAGGCTCCACTCCATGAGGTAGGCACTCAAAAACTCGAACGCCAGCTGATACTGGCCCACCTTCACAGTAGGGTCGGTATTTTCCTGCGCCAGTGCTGGACCTTCAAACAGCAGAAACACAAAAAATGCCAGTGCCAGGCCCACCCAGAAAAAGGTTTGGTACAGGGCACTTTTGATGCTGATGATTTTATTCTTCTTGCTCAGCAAGCCGAGATCGGCCACCAGTGCTACCGAAAGCACAATGCCAAATACGAGGTATACAATCTGATGTGTTGTCATGATGCTTGAGTAGTTATGGATACCGGCCGCACTGCGTACCTGCGCCGGCGCAAAAATGTGAAGATAGCGCCACCCACCGCCAGCAGCAGCAGGGGCAGGCCCATGTTCAGCCAGCGCCACTGCATGCCTTCGGCCTCCAGCCGCTTGGGGTCCAGCAGGCGCAGCTGGTACTCTTTGCTGCGGGTATTCATAATGCCGCTGGCATCATTCATATAGTCAATGGCATTGAGCAAAAACAGCTTGTTGGCAAACTCGTCCTGGGTGTACGGATTGGTGCCCATGGGCAGCGGCCCTTCGCGGCTGAAGCCATTCAGCACCCAGTCGCCATCGCCGGTTACCAGCACTTGTCCATCAGTTCGGCCTTCGGCCAAATAAGGTTGGCCCATGGCAGCCAGGCTGTCGATGGTAGCCTTGGGCAGCCGATTGGCATACAGGCTTTTGAATCGCCCTTTCAGCAATACGGCCAGCGGAATATCGGCTTGCTTGTAGGCTGCCGCATTTTCCATTTGCTTCAGTATTTCTACCGTTACTATTACCGGTGCGCCTATCAGGCGGCTGGTATTGCTGGTGCGCAGCAATACGGTCTTTTCAATACCCGGCGCCTTTACTGTATCTACACTGTTGGGAAACTGCATCACCACCGCATCCAGGTTTTTGCCAATGGGGTGGT
>CANHEC010000294.1 GCA_947459455.1 Chitinophagaceae bacterium | reverse complement strand
TCAGGCAGTGGTGGAGCAGCATGCTTTTTTGAATCAGGTGGAAAGCTATGGTCGCGTCAAGCAACTGAAGCACCAGCTGCACCAAATACACAGCCGCCTGGTAGACCAGCACGCCATCGACGAAAACTATACTCCGGCCACCGGTGGCAAGCTGCTGCAGTTTTGGAGCCGCCACAAGCGTACCATTGCCGTGGCAGCCAGCATTGCCGGTGTTACCGCTCTGTCCATCAGTGCCGCCATTCAGTTGTTTACCCCAAAGGCCAAGCCTTCGGACGTGGTACTGCTGAACCGCAAGCTGACCCAACTGGAAAACGGTCAGAAGGCTACCAACATCAAGATCAACCAACTGATAGAAACCGATGCTACCCCTGCCCCCGCCCTGCCCGAGGGCCCGCAGGTGGCGGCCGGTACCAGCTTTTTGATTGATGGCGACGGATACCTGGTAACCAACTATCACGTTGTAGCTAACTCTTCATCGCTATTTGTGGCCAATAATGGCAAAGACTACCAGGCCAGCGCCGTGCATCTGGACAAAGACCGTGACATTGCGATCCTGAAAATAACAGACCGCCGCTGGCAACCGCTGGGCACCGTACCCTATGCGCTGCGCAAAAACAAAGCTGAACTGGGCGAAGAACTGTTTACACTGGGCTACCCCCGCAATAGCATAGTGTACAACCGCGGCTACCTGAGCGCCGGCACCGGTTACAATGATGACTCGCTGAGCATACAGCTCACCATCAGCGCCAACCCTGGCAACAGCGGTGGCCCGGTATTGGATAAAAACGGCAACATTGTAGGCATCCTCAGCACCCGCGACCGCCAGGCCAGCGAAGTGGTGTTTGCCTCCAAAGTGCAGAACCTGGCTCGCCTGGTAGACGAACTGAAAAAAGATACCGCCTTCCGCGACCTGAACCTGCCCACCCGCTCTACGGTTCGCAACCTCGACCGGGTAGACCAGATCAAAAAGATCCAGGACTGCGTGTTTATGGTGAAAGTATACTGATACGGTGGCGCCCAACAGCGCCCCGACACAGCAACGGAACGACACTTGCCCCGGCAGGTGTCGTTTCTTTTTTGGGCCTACTGGCAGCGGGTGAACCATTGGCAGCCTTACGTGTGGCACCCCGCCCCTGCACCATCCATTTGCGCCACAGCCTGTTCTGGCTGGCAGTAGCGTCTTATACCCTGCCATTTGGCTATTTTCATTTTTTAAAAAACAACACCAAATACCCGGCGAATGAAAAAACTGCTTCTTGCCTTGCTGTGCGGCCTCGGCACAGCCGCCTTTGCCCAGGATGACGTGACCTACCAGCGCCCCCCGCAAGCCATTGCCGATATATTGTTGGCGCCTGGCACCCCGGGCGTCAGCATCGACGATAAGGGCCAACACATGCTCTTCATTCAACGCAGTTCTTACCCAAAAATTGAAGAACTGGCCCAACCCGAACTTCGGATTGCAGGCCTGCGTTTGAACCCGAACAATTTTGGCCCCAGCCGCCAAACTTATGTGACCAGCCTGCGCATTAAAAACATGGCCACCGACCAGGAAATGGCTGTGACCGGCGTTCCTTCGCCCCTGCGTGCCGGCAGCCCGGTATGGAATCCATCTTACACCAAATTTGCCTTCAGCCATACCAACGCTGGCAGCATAGACCTGTACGAAGCCGACATAAAAACCGGCATAGCCCGCAAGGTGAACAAGCGGCCGTTGAACATGGTGCTGGGCGGCTACGCATACATAGACGATGCCACCCTGCTATACCAGGTAGCCCTGCAGCCCGCCAGCAAAGCGCCCGCCAAACCACTGGCCCCCAAAGGACCGGTAGTGCAGCAAAACCTGGGCAAGGCTGCCCCCAGCCGCACTTACCAGGATCTTATCAAGAGCCCTTACGATGAGCAGCTGTTTGAATTTTATGCCAGCAGTCAGCTGGTAGAAAACAAAGCGGGTATTGAAACAGCTATTGGTACGCCGGCTATCTATAGCAGTGCCAGTATCAGCCCCGACAAAAAGTACTACCTTATCGAAACCATCAAAAAACCATTCAGCTACCTGGTGCCTGTCAATGGCTTTCCGAGCACGGTAAAAATAACCGACCGCAAGGGCAGCATACTGAAAGTGCTGGCGGAGCTGCCTTCAGCCGAAAGTTCGCCCACGGGCTTTGACAATGTGCAGGATGTGCCCCGTGGCTTCAACTGGCGGGCCGACGAGCCAGCTACCATTTACTGGGCCAAGCCGCTGGATGGCGGCCTCATGAAAACGAATGTACCTCACCACGACGCTGTGTACACGCTGTCGGCGCCATTTAGCGGTGCCGAAAAAGAGTTTGCCAAAACTGAAATGCGCTACCGCGGCATTGTGTGGGGACATGCCAACCTGGCCCTGCTGAATGAAGGCCTGCAGGGCAAACAGCGGGCCAAAACATGGCGCCTCAATCCGGCTACCGGTGCCGCCGAAGTGCTGTTTGACCGCAGCACCAACGACCGCTACAACGACCCCGGCAGCCCCGTGACGCACCGCAACCAATATGGCCGCAATGTGCTGCTGACCATCAACAATGGCAACGGCATCCCCATGACCGGCGCCGGTGCTTCGCCCGATGGCGATCTGCCCTTTTATGCCGTGCTGGACCTGAGCACTAAAAAACTGAACCAACTGTGGCGCTGCGAGAAAGGCTACTTCGAAACCGTGGTGGAATTACTGGACGCCGAGAAAGGCCTGCTGATCACCAGCCGGCAAAGCCCCACTGAGGCCCCCAACTACTACCTGCGCAATCTGCAGGCCGGCAGCAGCAAGCCACTTACTGCGTTCCCCGACCCGCAGCCGGCCCTGCGCAAAGTGAGCAAGCAAAAGATAAGCTACAAGCGCCGCGACGGCGTAGACCTGACGGCCACCGTGTACCTGCCCGAAGGCTACAATGCGCAAAAAGATGGTCGCCTGCCCATCGTGATGTGGGCCTACCCCCGCGAATTCAAAAGCGCCAGCGATGCAGCACAGGTGCGGGGTAGCAAATACACATTTACGCGGCTCAACTGGGGCTCTCCCATTTTTTATGCCACACAGGGCTACGCGGTGATGGATGAAACCGAGTTTCCGATAGTGGGCGAAGGCGACAAGCAACCCAACGACAACTTTGTGGAGCAACTGGTATGGAATGCAGAAGCCGCCCTGAAAGCTGCACATGAGCTGGGCTTTGGCGATACCGCCCGGGCCAGTGTGGGTGGCCACAGCTACGGCGCCTTCATGACCGCCAACCTGCTGGCACACAGCCGCCTCTTCAAGGCTGGCATTGCCCGCAGTGGCGCCTACATGCGTACCCTTACGCCATTCGGTTTTCAGGCCGAAGAACGCACCTACTGGGAAGACCCCGACCTGTACTACCGCATGAGCCCCTTTAGCTATGCCAACCAGGTAAAGGATGCGCTGCTGCTGGTACACGGCGATGCCGATAACAACCCCGGCACCTTCCCCATCAACAGCGAACGCCTGTACAATGCCATTAAAGGCCACGGCGGTACGGTGCGGTTTGTAAGCCTGCCGTTTGAAAGCCATGGCTATGCGGCCGAAGAAAACCTGCTGCACCTGCTGTGGGAGCAGTACAGCTGGCTCGAAAAATATGTAAAGAAGGCCGGCCGCTAACCCGCCAGCAATCTTTAGATTAATTGCATAAAAGACCGTCGGCCTGCGCCGGCGGTCTTTTTTTTAACGCCGGCAGCGACTGCGCTGTCAGCCTGGCCAACCGCAGCAAGAAGTAATCGTGCTGCCTTGCCAACCATGTTTTTAACTCAGTTATCTACATGTGTATTTAGTAGGTGCGCCGGGCGCTCATCGCTTGCTGGCTTCCGCTTATTTTTACGCCTGTGATGGGAAAAAAATGGCAGCTGAGCGGGCTGCTGATGGTGCTATGTGTAGCCGCCACCGCTCAACCGCAGCTCGACCTGGAATTACAAAAACTGGCAGGCAAAATAGCCGCCATCGATAGCATGCGGCAGCAACTGCTGCTGCAACAGGAGCAATTGAAACTGGCCAAACTTCGGGCCGACCTGAACAAGCTGGGGCTGCCGCAAGGCCCCGCTACCGACCAGGTAGTGTGGCACCAGGCGATGGCGCTGGCCTACGCCGAGCCGTACGAGCAAGCCCGCTGGGTGGCGCACATTATTTTGCCAGATGTGGTGAATGGCGTAGTGAGCCGCAGCAACGATTTCAGACCCGATAGCCTGGTAACGACCGGTAGCGCCATCGAAGCCGATTATTTTTTGAAATACCCCCAGCCCGACGGCAGCGTTCGGTACGATGGCT
>CANHEC010000293.1 GCA_947459455.1 Chitinophagaceae bacterium | reverse complement strand
CGTTTTTCATTCTCATCGTACTTATCACATGACACAGTTCAGCCCCGGCAGGTTTCAGGTACTGCCGGTCATTATAAAGAATCTCATCATCATCAACGCCATCGTGTTTTTGGCGCAGCTCACCTTTGATGGCATGGCACCGCAAAGTGACATGGCCGTAGAAAACGGCTTCGTCACCGATACGTTTGCGCTGCACCAGTTTTACAGCCCGCTATTCAGGCCCTGGCAGTTGTTCACGCACATGTTCATGCACGGCAGCTTCATGCACCTGTTTTTCAACATGTTTGGCCTCTGGCTGTTCGGCAGCGTACTCGAAGATGTGTGGACGCCGCGCCGCTTCCTCGTATTTTACCTCGCCTGCGGCTTCGGCGCTGCCCTGTTTCACCTGGGCACCCTCTGGTGGGAAAATCACCAGCTGATGGCCGATCTCGAAGCCTTTGTACAGCATCCCACCCTGCAGGCTTATCAGGCTTATTACAGCAAGTACAACTTTGGCGGCCTCGACTATGTAAACCAGGATGCGTACCGGATACTTACCGTTTGGCAAAACGATCCTACCAATCTGCAGTTTGCCGAGCAGGCTGTACTTGAACTGCAGAAACACGCCGCCGGCTCCATCAACACCCCCACGGTAGGTGCCAGCGGTGCCGTATTTGGCTGCCTGGCCGCTTTTGGCTACCTGTTTCCCAACCATTATGTGTACCTCTATTTTCTGGTACCCATGCGGGTCAAGTGGTTTGTACTGGTATACCTGGGGGTGGAGCTGGTGCTGGCCCTGCGCAACAGCGCTGGCGATAATGTAGCCCGCTGGGCGCACCTCGGCGGGGCACTGGTGGGTTTTCTGCTCGTTTTTTTCCGAAACAAAACCGACCGGCGATCGTTTTATTAACCTTCTCAAAAGCCGCAGGGCAGCTATCTTTAAATCACCACCGCGGCAGCGGTTTCATCTGAACGCATACCTCCTTTTAGTATGGCACCATTATCGCAACGCAAACGCAAGGGCATATTGCTGGGGCAGGAAGGCAACGCGTTGGTAGCACTGATTGTCATCAATGCTGTTGTTTTCGTTATTGTCAACTTTATCAAGATCGGCTACTTCCTCAGCAATATGGAGGAAGCCGCTTTTTACAAAAATGTACTGGCCTGGTTGCTGGTGCCAGCGCAGGTAGATGTGCTGCTGTCGCGGCCCTGGGCGCTTTTCACCTTCATGTTTACCAATGTGGGTGTGTGGCAGCTCATCAGCAATATGCTGTGGTTTTGGGCCTTTGCCTACATTCTGCAAGACCTCACCGGCAACCGCCACCTCGCCCCTATTTACATCTACGGCGGCTGGATGGGGGCCTTCATGTTTGTACTAGTCAATAACCTGTTTCCTGTACTGGCCAATCAGCTGCCATCCATTGCGCCGCTGGGTGGTGCCGGCGCTTCCGTCATGGCAGTGGCAGTAGCAGCTACCGCTCTGGCACCGGGTTATCGCATTTTTCCCATGCTGCATGGCGGCATCCCGCTGTGGATTGTCACGCTCATTTTTGTACTTATCGATTATGCCCTCATTGCCAGCGTGGGTGCCGGCACAGCTGTGGCACACCTGTCGGGCGGTTTCATTGGCCTTATGTACATCAAGGCGGTGCAGCGTGGCGCCGACTGGGGCGAGTGGATGCACCAGCTGTACAACTGGTTTCTGCACCTGTTTGACCCAAAAAAACCAACACCCGACCAAACCCGGCAGCGCATGCACTACAAGGCCGGGCCCGAGCCCTTCAAGGCTACCCCCCACCTTACGCAGCAGCGGGTGGACGAATTATTGGATAAAATCAACAAAAAAGGCTACCACTTTTTGACCGACGAAGAGAAGGAATATTTGAAGCGGGCCAGTAAGGAAGAGCTGTAAGCTGGTAGTGCCTGCCCTTTGTATGAACCAACTGAAAAAATGGGTCCGGCGCCTGCTGGCGCTGCTGGCCATAGCGGTTTGGCTCCTGTTTTTACCCTCACTTTTACTAGGCTGGGTGCACCCCGGCCACTGGTGGCCCATGGGCATCCTGTCTATTGGCTACCTCGGTACCTGGCTGGCGGCCCTGCCGGCACTGGGCTGGCATTGGCGCCGGGTGGCCCTGCGGCGCCTGCGCTGGCTGGCACTGCTGCTGTGGCTGGCGGGTGCCTGGCTTGCCCGGCCGGCTATCGCCTGGGGTAGCCGGCCAGCCATATCCGCCGCCAAGCCTGCTGGTACGCTGCGCCTGGTGCAGTGGAACTGTATGCAGCTGCCCGGCATCGAACAATACTTCAACAAGCACCTGCCGTGGCGGCAGGCCATGGTGCAGCACCTGCGGCGCCTGCAGCCCGATGTGCTGCTGCTGCAAGATTTTCAGGATTACCAAAGCGATGTGCTGTGGTCCAATATCAGCCTGCTGCGAGATACGCTTGGCTTTCGCTACATGCATTTTGCATCCTTTTACCACGAGCAAAAAGCCTATGGCGTGGTGGATGAAGGCGTGGCCATTTTTTCGCGACTGCCACTGGCCGATACAGGCCGGGTAGCCTACACCGGCCGCCGGCACAATAGCTACATCGCCTGGGCCGATGTGCTGTGGCAGGGCCAAAAACTAAGGCTGGCCACTACCCACTTCAAAAGCATGAGCCTGCACCAAGAGCCTGCACCGGGCAATAGCTTCAATTTTGTGCACTACGAAGACACCGCCATCCTTACCAACGGCGGCAAGCTGCCGAAGCTGCGCAAGTTTCAGCCCTACCATGTGCAGCAGGCCACTACCCTTCGCCGCTTTATGGATAGCTGCCGGACGCCGCTGGTGCTGGGCGCCGATATGAACTCAGTACCTACCTCGTGGGTATACCGGCACGTAAGCCCCGGCTGGCAAGATGCCTGGCTGCTGGCAGGCCGCGGCCTGGGCGGCACCTACAAAAGTTCGTTGCCCCAGCTGCGCATTGATTATTTGCTACTGCCCGCCCGCCTGCAGCTGCAGCAGTTTTCCATGTTCGAGCTCGATGAATCGGACCACCGCATGCTGATGGCCGATATTCAGTGGCGTGAATAAACATTCCCTTGCTGCCGGGCACCCTCGGCTGGTATTTGCGCTTATTTTCACATCGCAGTCATGGCATTCAGTTTCCGAAAATTGAGCAAGCGCTTTTTTGTCATCAGCAATGTGCTGGCGGCACTGGTGTTTTTGCTGGCCTGCCTGCAGCCCCGGCTCAATCCCGAAACTTTTTGGCTTATCAGTTTTTTCAGCCTGCTGCTACCCTACCTGGCCGTGGTGCTGCTGCTGTTCATGCTGTTTTGGCTGATGGCCAAATGGCACTACATGCTCATTTCGGCACTGGCATTGCTGGTAGGTTCGCGGCAGCTGAGTACACTGGTGGCACTGCGGGAAGAAAAATTTCAACTGGGCCGGGGGGCGCAAACCAGCCTGCGGCTACTGACCTGGAATGTGCGGGCCATGAAAGGATTGGGTGGCCAGGACAAAGCATCGCTGCGCAAAAACGTAAACGGTATTTACCAACTGATAGACCGCAACCAGCCCGATGTACTATGCCTGCAGGAATTCGGTCAGTTTGACAAACCAGATGAAGGCTTTGATCACCTGGCCCGCCTGGCGGACCTGGGCTATCGGTACTATGTACTTTCCAAAGATTATTCGCGGGTGGCCTGGCGCTACAGCAGCGGGGTGGCCATTTTTTCGCGGCGGCCCTTGCTGCACAAGCAGCGGATACAGTTTACCAGCAGCCCCGAAAGCATCCTGATGGCCGACCTGCAGGTAGGCGGAGATACGGTGCGCATTTTCACATCGCACCTGCAGTCGTTCAAGTTTAGCAACGATGAGTTTGCCGGCCTGGAAGCGGCCAACAACAGCGAGGACTTTGCCAAAGCTTCCTCGGGCATCTTTGGCAAAATGAAACGAGCATTTCGCAACCGCGGGGCCCAAAGCAACCAGCTGGCGCCCCTGCTGGATAGCTGCCGCTACCCCTTTGTAATGGCCGGCGACCTGAACGATGTGCCCGGCAGCTACGCCTACTGGAAAGTGCGGGGTGCCGACCGCCAGGATGTGTTTTTGAAAACAGGTAGCGGCATTGGCCGCACCTTTATGAACCTGGCACCCACCTTGCGCATCGATTACGTATTTGCCAGCCCCGCATGGCAGGTACTGCAGAGCCGCACCATCAGCACCCGCCTGAGCGACCACCTGCCGGTAGTGGCCGATCTGCAGCTGAAACCCTGATCATTTTTTGCAAGCGTTTACCAGCTTCGTTCGAGCATATTAATGTACTATTGCAGCGCAAATGATGCTCCATTTCTACCATACCAGCTGTTGTTGTTG
>CANHEC010000292.1 GCA_947459455.1 Chitinophagaceae bacterium | reverse complement strand
GTACAGCAGCGCCTGCAGCAATACCAGCAGCAGCTACTACGCTGGCAACAGCAAATGAACACCGCCCTGCCGACCCGGCTACAGCTACGCCGGCAGCAGCTATGGCTGGCGCAACAGCAGCTACAAATGCATAGCCTGCGCCAACTGGGCCAGTGGCAGCAGCAACTGACACGGCAAGAGCAACGCCTGCACACCCACAGCCAGCAGCGGCTGCAGCAAGCACAATGGCAGCTGCAGCACTGGCAGCACCTGCTGGCCGCCCTCAGCCCCGATCGGCTGCTGCAACGCGGCTTTGCCATGCTGGAGCAGGATGGCCGCATCATTACCCAGGCCAGCCAGCTGCAAGCGCAACGCCCCCTGCAGGCCCGCCTTCAGCAAACCTTGATCAGCACCCAAATACAATCGATTACGCCTTATGAACCCCGAGAAGAGCTTTGACGAAGCCTGGCAAACCCTGCAGCAGCTGGTAGCCGAGGTAGAAGATGAAAACCTGCCGCTGGATCAACTGGCCGAAAAAGTGAAAGCGGCCCGCCAGCTGATGAAGTATTGCGAAGCAAAACTGCGCAGCATAGAGAACGACCTGCAGCAAACCGATGATGAAGACGAAGCCTGAAAGTATCCTTATTCGCCCGGCTGATACGGCCGGCGACCTGGCAGCAGCACGGCAACTTTTTTTAGCCTACCACGAATTTTTAGGCGAAGACTTGTGTTTTCAAAGTTTTGAAGCCGAACTGGCCAGCCTGCCCGGCCAGTATGCAGCACCAGCCGGCGCCCTGCTGCTGGCCTGGCAGGGCCCCCGGGCTGTAGGCTGTGTGGCCATGCGGCCCAAGCTACCCGGCACCGCCGAAATGAAGCGCCTGTATGTGCTGCCCGAAGCACAGGGCACCGGGCTCGGCCGTCAGTTGGCAGATGCCATACTAGCCGCTGCCCGGCAGGCCGGCTACCAGCACATGGTGCTGGATACACTGGAGCGCCTGCGGCCGGCCCTCGGCCTGTACCGCTCTATGGGGTTTGAAAACTGTGCCGCCTATTACGATAATCCCCTACCAGGCGTGGTATACCTGCAGCTGGCATTGTAGGCAGCAGGTAGGTTTCCCAAGGGTTGGGCTGATGGCCCAAAATGCGTAGAACTACGCAGGGCTTGGCCACTATTGGCTGGTAGCTTTGGCGCAGCAATGAGACAATAGCTGACTGTTTCAACTCCCTTTACCCCTGAAACAAACCGACCACACGCACACCGCTTACTTTTTCTGCCAGTAAGCCCCCTCACTCTGTTGGACCCCCTACTAGCTCCTTTAAGCTCATTGTTTTGGTGGTGGCTTTTTCTGCCATGGATGGAACCTATTCACCCACCACACCAACAACAGCTTTCCCATGCAAAGGCCGCTTCTCGTAAGCGGCCTTTTTTTTGGTGCCGCCTTTTCCCAACCCGGCATGGTTCGTTCCGCCTATCGCAAGTGGCGTATGCCAGCCGGCCTTTACCTTTGGCGCCCTTACGAAATAGCCATTGCAGTCGTCTACCCTTCATATAGCCCTGGTGGGCAATCCCAACAGCGGCAAAACCTCGCTGTTCAACTCGCTGACCGGCCTGAACCAAAAGGTGGGCAATTTTCCCGGCGTAACAGTCGATAAAAAGACTGGCAGCAGCCGCATCAGCGCCGAACTAACCGCCACCCTGATAGACCTGCCCGGCACCTACAGCCTGTACCCCAAGCGGGGCGATGAGTGGGTAAGCTACCGGGTGCTGCTGCAGCAGGATGAAGAGGTAAAACCCGACATGGTGGTGCTGGTAGCCGACGCCAGCAACCTGAAGCGCAACCTGCTGTTCGCTTCCCAGATTCTCGACCTGAAAATGCCGGTCGTGATTGCCCTGACCATGATGGACCTGGCCCGACAAAAAGGCACGCAGGTAGACATCAAAGGGCTGGAACTGGAACTGGGCGTGCCCGTGGTACCGGTAAACCCCCGCAAGGAAAAAGGAATCGGCCAGCTGAAAAAAGCCATTGAAACGATGGCCCAAAACGCCAGCCAATGGCAGCCCCGGCCTTTTTTGGATAGCAAAACCCTGGCGCCGGCGCCGGTAGAAGCCGTGAAGCAGCTGGTACCCGGCCTCAGCGATTATTGCGCCATTCACTACCTCATCCACCACGAATCGTTTGCGCTGCCTGCCCAACTGCAGCACGATATAGAAGCGGTAGAAAAAACCCACCAGTTCAACCCCACCAAAACGCAGGCCGAAGAAATAATGGCCCGCTACCAGCGCATACGCCAGGTAATGCAAAAAACAGTGGTGGAAACCGACCCGCTGGCCCGCAAAATGCTGACCGACCGGCTGGACAATGTGCTGCTGCACCGCACCTGGGGCTATCTCATTCTGGTAACGGTTTTGTTCCTGCTGTTTCAAAGTATTTTCTGGCTGGCCCAGTACCCCATGGATGGTATTGAGTGGGCCTTTGGTCGCCTCAGCGGCTGGCTGGGCGATCACCTGCCTACCGCCTGGTGGAGCGACCTGCTCATCAATGGCGTGGTGGCTGGCCTCGGGGGCATTTTTGTGTTCATTCCGCAAATCATGATCCTGTTTGGCCTCATTACCCTGCTGGAAGACAGCGGGTACATGGCCCGTATCAGTTTTCTCACCGATAAGCTGATGCGCAAAGTGGGCCTGAACGGCAAAAGCGTGATGCCCATGATCAGCGGCTTTGCCTGCGCCGTGCCGGCCATTATGAGTGCCCGCAATATTGAAAACACCAAAGAGCGGCTCCTCACCATCCTCATCACACCGCTGATGAGCTGCAGTGCCCGCTTGCCGGTGTTCACCATCCTCATTGCACTCATCATCCCCAATAAGTATTACCTCGGCTTTTTGAGCCTGCAGGGCCTGGTGATGATGGGGCTGTACCTGTTGGGCACCGTAATGGCGCTGGCCGTGGCATGGGTGGCCCGCTTTTTCATTCGCATCAAAGAGAAAAGCTATTTCATACTGGAGCTACCTACCTACCGGGCACCCCGCTGGAAGAATGTGGTGCAGACCATGATTGAGAAGGCCCGCATTTTTGTGTTCGACGCCGGTAAGGTCATCATGATCATCAGCCTGGTGCTGTGGGTGCTGAGCAGCTATGGCCCGCCGGCACGCATGGAAGCCCTGCAGCAGCGCTACGAGCAGCTGCGCCAGCAGCCCGGTGCCGATGCAGATGCACTGGACAAACAATACCAGGCCGACCACCTTGCTAACAGCTACGCCGGCGTCATCGGGCAGGCCATCGAGCCCGCCATCAGGCCGCTTGGCTACGATTGGAAGATTGGCATAGCGCTGGTGACCTCCTTTGCAGCCCGCGAAGTATTTGTAGGCACCATGGCCACGCTGTACAGCGTAGGCGCCGATGCCGATGAAAACGACCAAACCCTGCGCAGCAAAATGCAAGCCGCCACCCGGCCCGATGGCCAGCCGGTGTACACGGTGGCCACCGGTTTTTCGCTCATGATTTTTTACCTGCTGGCCATGCAGTGCATGAGCACCCTGGCCATTGTAAAGCGGGAAACCAAGAGCTGGAAATGGCCGGCCATTCAATTGGTGGTGATGACAGCCCTGGCCTACGGCATGAGCCTGCTGTTTTACCAGCTGTTGAGCTAAGCGGTCTTTGCGGCAGCCGCTTTGTTAAAAAACACTGCCGGCCCCTCTACAAAGCATGCCGGTAAGCGCCGATTCGTTTTAAATTCGGCAGCCGGCGAGATGAAACCGCCACCTGTTCACACACAAAAGAGGGCCTTATGAAACAGTGGTTTTCACAACATCGCAGCTTGCTTTGGGCGCTGTTTTGCAGTTTTGCCCTGTGTGCATTTGCCGTTGGCGTTGTTCGTGCCAGCCGGGGCGATGATCGGTTTTATCTTTTTATGCGCATCATCAGCCTGGTGCTGGGCGTGTATTACACCGTGGATGCCTGGTGGACCTACCGCCAGCAGCGCCGGGCAGCTCGGTCAGCGCCGCCATCGGCTACTGACATGATCAGCCACTAACCATTTACCATGATTCGCCTTTTCAAACGATACCCGCTGCTGTATGTGGCCGCCGTGTGGCTGCTGGCAGCCTTGTGCACGACCGATGTGGTGCGGCTATGGCACACGGCCCACCCCTTCCCACTTTTTTTGCGCTGCACTTCGGCACTGATACTGGCGGGCCTCGGTGCACTTGACTTATATGGCTGGTGGCACCAGCGGAAGGCGGGTAATAAAGCCAGCTGACAAGTCCGCCTATCATTTACTTCTCCTACAATTGCGTATTCCTGCTGTTTGGGTTTTGCAATCCGCCAATCTTCGCTACTACCACCCAAAAAT
>CANHEC010000291.1 GCA_947459455.1 Chitinophagaceae bacterium | reverse complement strand
GCAACTGCGCAGATCGCCCTCCAGCAGGTGCTGAATGGCATTTTTAGCTTCCAGCCCACCCAGTCGCTTTTGGATGCGGATAATCGCATTCACCAGCTTCTCGATATCGCCCTTTCCATAGTCTTTCACAATGTAGTCGAGGCGCTGCTCAAACGGCAGCTCGGCAAACAGTAGCGGCGACTGCCGCATGTGCTGAAAAAATCCAAACGGAATATTGACACTGCCAATGCGCTGGCTCTCATCTTCGAGCCAAATACGGCGGCCGGTAGCCCCAGCCCGCCATAGCGCCATGGCCAGTTGATTTTCAAACATTTCCTGCGTGGGCTGCGGCGGCATATTGATGTTGCCAAATGCAGAGCCCTTGTGACAGGCCAGTCCTTCCAGGTCTATTACCTGCTCACCCTGTGCTGCCAGTGCCTGCAGTATTTCGGTTTTGCCGGTACCGGTGTAGCCGCCCAGCAGCTGCAGCGGGTACTGGCCGCTCAGCTGGCGCAGGCACCAGTGCCGAAAGCTTTTGTAGCCGCCCTTGATGGTGCGCACCTCAAACCCATACAAATCGAGCAGCCAGGCCACCCCGGCGCTGCGCATGCCGCCCCGCCAGCAGTGCACTACAATGGGCAGGCTGCTTTCATCTTTTTCGCCGGTACCATCCAGCCCTCGGCCTTCCGGCCTCCGCCTTTCGCCTTCAGCCTTCAGCTTTTGGCTTTCTGCCCGCAGCCGTTCTACTTCCTCCACCATTTTCACCATCTTGGGCCCAAAGTATTTCAGGCCAATCTTGATGGCTTTTTCGCGGCTCTCCTGCTTGTAGGCGGTGCCTACTATGCGCCGTTCATCGTTGGTAAACAATGGCAAAGAGTACGCACCGGGTATATGTGCATGCTCGTACTCGCCGGGGCTGCGTACATCCAGTAGCAGGCTGGCCCCACGGTATTGTTCGAAATATTGCTGAATAGTAATGCCCGATACCATGCTGCGGCAATGGCTACGAATGTACCACCAAAGCACCGTCGCGGTATACCGGCAGCACATTGGCTATATCGGCGCTGATGCACCATTGCATGTCTTTTTCCAGCCCATAGGCGCTCAGGCGGTGGTAGTGGGTGGTCTTTTTTACAAAATTCCAGGTATCAATACGGGCGTGGCTATACAGGGTTTCGGCACCGAGGCTGGCATCGCAAAACACTTGGTAATGCTGGCGCAGCCGGCTGACCACCGCACCGGCAAACAGGGTGTCTTCCATGTTTACCCGGTCTTTCCAGGCAGCACAGCCCAGTACCACGTTTTTACCACTTTTCAGCAGGTGGTCGCACACGGCGCTCAGGTTGGCAAACGAGCCGGTGATCACCTCGGTAGCACCGTTTTTAAGTGCCATGTGCAGCAGGCGGGTACCATTGGTAGTGGTCAGTACCAGGGTTTTGCCGGCTATAAACTCCCGCGGGTATTCCAGCGGCGAATTGCCATGCTGCAAGCCCTCGGCTATTTTGCCATCCCGTTCGCCGGCGGTAATGCCCCCCAGCTCTTCGCCCAGCTCAATGGCACCCTGCACACTATCTACCGGAATGATTTTTTCGGCCCCATTGTACAAGGCGGCGGCAATGGTGCTGGTAGCTCTGAACACATCAATGACTACCACAATGGCATCTTTTACATCGTACAGGTGCAGCAGCGCTGGCGATACACAAGTAAATAAGGTCGGCTTGGCAGAAGTACTCATAGGCGGGCAAAGATATCGGCGACGTGGCTGATGGCCGCATGCCAAAAAAGGCAAAGGCGCTACCGGCCGCCGGGCCAGTAACGCCTGCCTGTCCTACAGGGTTCAGCAGTGGGTGCAAGCGAAATGCTAACTTTTCTTCGACAGCAGCAGCAGCTCATTGGCCACCACCTCGGTCACATAGCGCTTTTGCCCGTCTTTATCGGTGTAGCTGCGGCTCACCAGCTTGCCTTCTATCACCAGCTCGGCGCCTTTGGTCAGCAGCTTTTCGGCTATTTCGGCGGTTTTGCCCCAGGCTACCACATTGTGCCATTGGGTTTCGGTCACTTTTTCGCCTTTGGCATTTTGGTAGGTTTCGTTGGTAGCCAGGCGCAGGCGGGCCAGCTTGTTGCCATTCTCAATAGCCTTCACTTCAGGATCCATGCCAAGGTGGCCAATCAGCTGTACGCGGTTTTTCAGTGCGTTCATAACGGTTCGGTTTTTTTGTGTGAAACGAAATAGTGATTTGTTTGAAATGCCTTGCGGCGTTTGACAAGGCAAAACTGTAACGAGCCTCCAGGCCGAGTCGGCTATTATCCGTTTACTTCCGTATTTAAGCGTGTATACCCGCGTATACACGGAATTTTTTGACTACCTTACCGCTATGCAACTCACACAAAAGCAGTGCCTTAGCTGCGGCA
This sequence comes from Chitinophagaceae bacterium, assembly GCA_947459455.1. Classification (GTDB taxonomy): domain Bacteria; phylum Bacteroidota; class Bacteroidia; order Chitinophagales; family Chitinophagaceae; genus Phnomibacter. The sequence goes on along the minus strand of CANHEC010000291.1, from coordinate 1,946 downwards.
AACCCCTCAAAGGGCGAGCCGACAAAAAGTTTTGCGACGACTACTGCCGCACCCAGTACAACAACCAGTTGAAGGCCGAAGACAGTACCGTGATGAAACGGGTAAATGCCATTTTGCGCAGCAACCGCCGGCTGCTGGCGCAGCAAATACCACCCGGCGAAGAAATGGGCAAGTGCCCCCGCCAAAAGTTAACCGAGGCGGGTTTCAATTTTCAATACCTGACCCACCAATACAGCAACAAGAAGGGTAACGTGTACTTTTTTTGCTATGAGTATGGCTACCTGCCGCTGGAGGGCGACTGGCTGCTGGTGGTAAAGCGGGTAGAAAAATGAGTGCTGACAGCCTCAATTATCAATAGGCAGCAATTGAATAGACCAATATTCTACGGTCATCCGGCTCCACCAGCCATCGTTGAACATCTCCCACTGTAGTTGATGGGTACCGGGTGCCAGGTCAAACTGGATGCCTGCTACAGTCGTTTCGCCGCCGCTACCAAGGTCGGCCGACAAGTCTCCGATAGAAAAAGAAGGAGCGGTATTTTGCCCATTAAGGAACAGCCGGACGGCGCCATATGCTCTGCTAAAACACAAAAAACAGGGATCGTAAGCCTGCGCCGTAAAATAGCCAGATACAAATACCCGGTAGCGCTGTGATAGCTGCAGCGTATAAGCTGCCCCCGGTACCGATAACCATGACGGCGTGCCGCCAGCAGCCAAAGCCGGTGCATTGTTTCGGTTGTTGAAAAAGAAGGATGGAACCAAGCCACCCATGCGTTGCCAAAACACTCCGCCAAACGAGTTGGCATTGGAAACCACGACGGTCGATGGGGCCGGTGGCAGACTGCTTTGCCCCAATTGTAGCACCCCATTGCTGGTGTTCAGCCGTATCAGGCGGTTGCCGCTGCCATCATTCATACCTATTCCTTGCGCATCCAGCAGTATACTGCCTACAACGGATCCATTCTCGCTGGCTACCTGCAATGTAGCAGGTGCGCCAACGCTGCCACGCAGCCGCATCTGGCCCCGTACATCCAGCGGCTGGGTAGCAGTAGCGCCGGTACCCATGCCCACATGGCCATTGGGCCGAATGGTGATGGCGTGCAGCAAGGGTGCAGTATTGCCCGCTACAATAGATTGATCAGTCACAAAAAAGTTCATGCCACCGCCTACCGGGTCTACCCCAAAGTAGCCGCCGAAGCCAGTACCAATAGCACGGCGTACATCGCTGAAATAGGTATTGATACCCACGCCGGGAAAACTGCTTTCAATGGCCACACCCGTGGTATTGCTGCCAAACATGGCGTTCACCGCACCCTGCTTTTTATCTGCCACCAGGCCGGCTCTATCGTGCCGGCCGGGGCCCAGCACCAGAGTGCCCAGGTCGCTCAGGCGCAGCATGGAGGTGAAGCTGCTGCTGGTACCAGTGCCAAACTGTATATCGTTTACAGCGGTAGGCATGTAAAAGCGCAGCTCATGATTGCTGATACCCATACCATACTCACCTGTGAAGCCGGTGCGCCGCCCCAGCATGATTTTGCTGCCGCTACCCTGGGCCAGGCTAAGCGATGCAGTGGCGGCTTCGGTACCCATGCCCACCGTGCCGGTTTGTGTATTGTAGGTAAAGGCCCAGCCGGCACCATAGTTGCCGTACAGCCCTACCAGCTGGTTTTTGCTCACGCCTAAAAAAGCTTCTTCGCCGCTGCCCTGTATACCCCCCAGCCATATCCCAGCCGAGCTATCGGCTGTGCTGCCCGAGCGTAGCCACATACGGCCCGATACATCCAGCAAAAAGGCAGGATTGCTATTGCCAATGCCTACATGTTGGGCAGCCGCCATGCTGCTGAGCAGCAGCAGGCTGCACAGCCAACGCCCGGATAGCCATATGGAACGGAAGCCATGCATAGCAGCTAATCGATAGGAATAAACTGGACTGACCAATAATGAATG
>CANHEC010000290.1 GCA_947459455.1 Chitinophagaceae bacterium | reverse complement strand
GCCTTTAAAAAAGCATCCCCCACTGCCGATACGCCTTTTCATTTCATGGTCATTAAATGCAGTGGCTACAGCCACAAAACGCACTATGATGTACCCATTGGGCCCAGCCCCAACCTGCCCGATATGCAAAGCATTTTGCTATACCCCAGCACTTGCTACTTCGAAGGAACAGAACTGAGTTTGGGCCGCGGCACGTCCACACCGTTTCAGGTGTACGGGCATCCTAGTCTGCCCGATTCTCTCTTCAGTTTTACACCCCGCAGTGTACAAGGGGCCAAAAACCCGCCGCTGCTGGATAAAACCTGCTATGGCAGAGACCTGAGTAAAGTGACAATAGACCGCACCAAAAAGCAATGGCAGCGTATTCAACTCAGCTACCTCCTGGATGCTTACCGACTGTTCCCCAATAAAGACAGCTTTTTTCTTCGGCCCAAGAAGAACAATCCGGCAGGTCCCGATTTCTTTTTTAATAAGCTGACTGGCAATAACAGGCTGATGTGGCAGCTGATGAATGGCACAACGGAAGCAGAAATTCGAAAAAGCTGGCAACCCGGCCTGACTGCCTACAAGAAAATGAGGAAGAAGTATCTGCTGTATCCTGACTTTGAATAACGCTTGTTATTGATGGTTTACCGGCTGCTGATGGCAATAAGAATTCAGTGCATCTGCCATCATTACTGGCGGCAGCCACAGTAGATTTGCAGCCCTATGTCTACAGCTCCTTTGTACCGCCAACCTCGCATTGTTTTTATGGGTACCCCGGCATTTGCCGTGGCATCACTGGCTGCTTTGGTAAATGCCGGCTACCAGGTGGTTGGTGTTATCACCGCCCCTGATAAACCAGCCGGCCGCGGTATGAAAATGCATGAAAGCGCCGTGAAGCAATACGCCGTGGCGCAGGGATTGCCGGTGCTACAGCCCGAAAAACTGAAGAACCCGGTTTTCTTAGCTGAATTGGCTGCTTTGCGAGCCGACCTGCAGGTGGTGGTGGCATTCAGAATGCTGCCCGAAATGGTATGGAACATGCCCCCTATGGGCACCATTAATGTACACGCCAGCCTGCTGCCGCAATATCGTGGGGCGGCTCCTATTAATTGGGCCATTATCAACGGCGAACAACAAACCGGCATCACCACTTTTAAGCTGCAGCATGTGATTGACACCGGCAATATCCTGCTGCAGGCACCGCTGGATATAGGACCGCGGGAGACGGCCGGCGAACTGCACGACCGGCTGATGACCCTGGGAGCCGAGGTGCTGGTGAAAACCGTGGCCGGCATGCTGGATGGCACACTGCAGGAACAGCCGCAGCCTGCTGATGAGGGCCAGTTGAAACATGCACCGAAACTGAGCACCGCAACCGGTGAGATCGACTGGCGGCAACCCGCTCAGCAGATCGCACAACTGATTCGTGGCCTGTCGCCATTTCCTGGTGCCTTCACCAGCCTGCATGGCAAAATGTTGAAACTGTACCAATGCTATACAGCCCCGCTGCCAACGGATGAAACGGCCACACCGGGCACAGTACTCACGGACGGGAAAACAAAACTGGGCATGGCTGCTGCCGATGCAGTGGTATACTTTGAAGAACTGCAACTGGAGGGCAAAAAGAGAATGCAGGTAACCGACTTTTTGCGTGGCTACCGGGCACCTGTGGCCTAAGCAGCTTTAGTCTTCGTACAACAACTCATGCTCCTGCTCATCCCAAATGCCCAACGCGGCTCTGGCTGCACTGTTGAGTCGGGCTTGTAGCGGCTTCTCTCCTTTGATGGCCGGAAGCGCCCCCACTACTTTGGCAAAAACCGATAACCCGTTGGCCTGGTTACTCACTTTGAGTACAGTGCCGGCGGGCACATCGGTTGCCAGCAGGTAATACTTACCATCGTACCAGCCCCCCAGACTTTTGAAAACACCGGTTTTGGCTACCTGCGTCACAGTTTTTACTGCTTTGTATTCACTTTGGTAAGCTCCCAAACCTCTATACAATGGCTGGGTATTGGCTGCTGGTTCAGCAGGCTGCGCCATCGCTCCTTTAAAGTGCCCGGCCGGAAAAAGCTGAAGCGGCAGATGACCCACATGCAGCACGGTGCCGGCCGGCAGGCTTTCCACACCCACGTTCATCGCTTTCAGTTCAAACGGGTCGGAGTAGCCAAAGAGCCGGGATAACTTCCCAAAATCATCGCCAGCATTGGTTTGGTAGTATAAATACACACAAGAACCGCCCTGACAAGCAGGCTGCAGGTGGGGGCTTGCGCTTATATACCAGTATGGATCAGGGTGCAGGCTGTCGGCTTTATTTAGTAGTAAAAACAAGGAATCGGACATACCGAAGCGGCGGTACACTGCCTGCGAGGTCTCAGTGCTATCGGGTAGATAACGGATAACCAGTGTTTGCTGTTTCAGCAACACCTCCTTGGCCTGTGCCAACCCTGCCAATGCAGCCAGCAGGCCAATTCCTATCATCCAGCAACTTTTCACGCCGGGCAAATATGCAGGTTTCATGCCAAGCCTGTCTCCGCTAAGAATACATTAACAAACTAGTCGCCGCCAGTGCGCAGGCGCCACTCTTTGGGGTAATAGTTGTTCGTGCGGTTGCCGAGGTTTTTCATCCAGCCCAGGCGGTGGCCTTGCCAGCTTACCATCGACCAACCGGGTGCCGCCCCCGTAGGCATGATCGCTTCTTTTCGCAAGTATTGTCGGGCCAGTTCATCGTCCACATCCGATGTCGGCAGGTCGGGGTGTGCCCATGTACTCAGGGCCAGTGCATGATCGGGCTGTAGCCCATTGCGTTGCCACTCGCCTACCAGCAGGCCAGCCCGTCGCACTTTCAGCAGCTGCCGGGTGGTTTGAAAAAAGTCAATCACGGCCGGCGGCATTGCATACAGCTGTTGCTCATGCTGGTACAGTTGGTACGGCGCTGATGGTAGCAGCCACTGGCTCATTTCGCGGCGCAGCGGCTCCGGCACGCCGGCTGCACGTGCGGGCTTGGCCCGAAAAGTATCCGCTGATTGTTTTTTACGAAAAGCCGCCAGAAAAAAACCTTCGCCCTGTACATGGTGCGGGTAAAACCGATAACAGGGATGCCCCTGCCGAGGCGAGCTGCTCAAAACCGGGCCGCTATCCGAAGGAAACTCGATGCTAAGCGGTTCCCAGTTTGACAATTGATACAGCCAGTCTGCTATGTGCTCATCTTCTTCGAACGAATAGCTGCAGGTGGCGTAGATCAAAACCCCATCCTCTTTCAGCGCAGGCAGCACATCGGCCAAAATGCGCTGCTGGCGCTGGCTGCACAGTTGCACATTGGCGGGGCTCCACTCTTTGATGGCCTCGGCATCGCGGCGAAAAAGCCCGCTGCCACTGCAGGGGGCGTCCACCAGCAGCACGTCGAAAGTGCCAGTGAGCCGTCCAAGATCTGCAGGGTCATTGTTAGTCACAATCGCTGCGGGTATCCCCCATTTCAACACATTTTCCAGCAAAATATTGGCCCGGCTCTGTATCACTTCATTGGTAACGAGGATATCCGTCTCGGTATTGAGCAGCGAAAGCAAGTGCGTGGTTTTGCCGCCAGGAGCGGCGCACAGGTCCAGTACCCGCAGTGGTCCGGAAGGCCGATGTTGCAAAAAAGCCTGCTCTATCGCCATGCTGCTGGCTTCCTGCACGTAGTAGGCACCGGCATGCCAGGCAGGGTCTTGGGCAAATGAAGGGCGATATTGCAGATAATGACCGTGCTGCGCCCACGGCACACTTCCTGCCAATGGCAGCTGCAACCTGCCAGCTTTGGAAGGATGCAGCCGAACCGAGACGGGGGCTGCGGCGGCATGGGCTTGCTGAAAGGCGGCTAAGTGGTATCCCGGCAGGCCCTGCAGCGAGGCCAGCAAGGCGTCGGGCAATTGCATAGCGTATGCTTAACTTAAACGCAGCGAATTTATTCCAATTGCTCTCTTACTTTTATCGAAGTGCAGCGTTGCTGAAAAAAAGAACACTGCGCTTGTTTCAAAAAACACGATCACCCTTTACTATGGACGAACACTCACCTACTGAAACCGGTCCCAAGCGGATGATGTACCAGGTGACCATCCATTTTGAAATGGATGAGGATTTTATGACCCTGGTAGCACCGCACCGAACATATGTCAACTACCTCATCAACAAAGGAGTGATAGACAGCTACACAGTAAGCCTGGAAAGTATGCGCAGCTGGATAGTAATGAACGCCGGTAGCAAAGCCGAGGTGCAACAGTTACTGTCAAAGTCTCCTTTGTTCAAGTATTGGACCATTGAAATAGACGAGCTATATGTGGTAGATGGTCAGCCATACAGACTGCCAGCCTTGCAACCCAATT
>CANHEC010000289.1 GCA_947459455.1 Chitinophagaceae bacterium | reverse complement strand
TTGTCTTTCAACCTCGACTGGCAGTTTGTGCTGGTAGGGGTGGCCATTGCCATCACCATGGAGCTGTGCGGCATCAAGAGCCTGAGCTTTGCGGTAGGACTGTATCTGCCACTGAGTACTACGCTTCCCATTTTTGCCGGCGGTGCGGTGCGTGGCTTGGTAGACTATACCAAAAAGAAAAAAGGCGTAGTAGAAACTGCCGAAGAAGAAGACCTTGGAAAAGGCAACCTATTCGCTACCGGACTGGTTGCAGGAGGCGCACTGGCGGGGGTACTCATCGCATTCCTGTCGGCACCCGATAGTATGAAGGATTTTACAACGGCCTGCAATACCGAACACGGCATGGTGCAGGCACTGGGCGAAGGAGGTTACTACCTGCTGGGGGTTGCCTTCTTTGTGGTGATGGCGTGGATGCTCTATCGCATTGGCGTAAAAAAAAGTAAGGGCCTGCATGAAGGTTGATAGCAGCAGGTGACAACCATTCCACTACCCGCTCTTGTACGCAGGAGCGGGTATTTTTTTTGGATGGCATTGCACTTCACGTGGCGCCGATTACGCGTCTGTGCGGTGATTTGTTTACCGCAAGGGCCGCAAAGGGGAAGACCGCAAGGGCCGCAAGGATTGGGGGTTTGCTTTGCGTTCTTTGCGCAGCCTTGGCGCCTTTGCGGTTTCATTTTTTACCGTAAGAGGAAGACGGCAAGGGTCGCAAGGAAATACAGTGATTTGCTCCTTGCGTCCTTTGCGCATCCTTGGCGCCTTTGCGGTTAAATAATCTTACTGTAACGGACCCCCACGGATTTCAGAGAGAATTGAGGCACCATCTGAATTGGAAGAAATTTGCCACAGATTCACAGATTACAAGCAGATGAATTCAATCTGTGCATCTGTGGCTGCCAAGCTACGCTCAACATGGCTAGCGAATTTTTACCGCCAGGAACGCAAAGAGAAAAACCGCAAAGGACGCAAGGAAATTAAAAAGCATTTCTCGTGGTGCAGTTCCCGGCAAGTCATCTTCTTGACGCCTACACCGCCGCCTGGTGGCTGTGCCCACCTTCGTGCATCGTATCATCGCTGCGCCAGCGCACAAAGCACCAGGCCAGCGCCGGCATACCCAGCAGCACCAGCGGCAAAAACAGCCAGTCGCCACTGATGGCCCATAGCCAGCCCGCCACTGCCAGCAGCAGCAGCGGATACAGCGCAAACAGTACTGCCAGCAGGATACTATCGTAGTGCACATTGTTTCGGCTGACAGCTGCCGAGAACCACGAAACCGGCAGGTAGAGCGGTGCGTGCAGCACAGCCCCTAACAGCGCCGGTAGTGCCAACAAACCACGCTGCCAGGCTGGCGGTGCCGCATGTACAAAAGGCATCGAATGCTCCAACGCCTGCAGTTGTTTCGCCGTTTCTGTATTGATCGCGGTGAGGCATGCTGCACTCGACGGATCATCGCACACCTGGTGGTCAAACACTTCGCCCAGCCTGATATGAATCGTTTTACCAAACCGGTTGAACGATGAGTACTGCAACCACACCGGCAGCACTTTGGCCGGCACGCCCATTTGCCAACAGGCCTGCAGCATTCGCGGTCCGCCTTTTTTCAGCGGTAGCTGCAGCGTGGTTTGGTTTTCACAAAAGCCTTCTACAAAAATGAGCAGGATACCGCCCTTGTACAACACATCTACCCCCTGCCGAAATGTTTGCTCATTCAGACTCAGCATTTCCTTGCCATCGCGGATGCGATAAATAGGAATCATATTCAGCCACTTGAGGAAACGGCGTACCCAGGCTTTTTTAAACACATCGCCACGGGTAATGAAATGCACCGGATAGCGCATATACGCCCCCAGCAAAATAGCATCGAGAAAAGAATTGGGATGATTGACAGCCAGCAGCAGCGGTCCACCGGTTTGCAGTCGCTCGGGGTTGGTGATAACGATACGCCGGGCAAACAGCGGCAGTGCCAGCCGTGCCATTACTTTCACAGCAGCATACAGCATGCGGTGAATGTAGCAAAAATGACTACCGACGCCTTGGTCATTTGTATAAAAAAGAAGGCCCCGAAGAATCGGGGCCCGCATAAGAGACAAGCAATCGAAAGACAGTTAGTATGGGCAGTGATCAGGCGGTAGTAAGCGGCGCTGCTGCCAGCACTTCGGCACTTACTCCTCCGGCATACTTTTCAAAGTTTTTCAAAAAATCGGCGGCCAGGGCGGCGGCACGGGCGTCATAATCGGCAGGGCTGGCCCAGGTAAGCCGTGGCTGCAGCAGCTGGCTGGGTACGCCCGGGCAATGCAGCGGCACCTGCAAGCCAAAGAACGGTGTGTTTGCATACTCCAAATCATCCAGTTCGTGGTGCAGTGCAGCCGTTATCATGGCACGGGTATGGCTCAGCTTCATGCGCTGGCCGGTGCCTGCGGGGCCGCCTGTCCATCCGGTATTTACCAGCCACACTTTCACATCGTGCGTCTTCATTTTTTCGCCCAGCATTTGCGCATAGCGCCCGGGGTGCAATGGCAAAAATGGTGCACCAAAGCAAGCGCTGAACGTGCTTTTGGGTTCGGTGACGCCAGCCTCGGTACCCGCCACCCGGGCTGTGTAGCCGCTAATGAAGTGGTACATGGCCTGCCCGGCCGACAGGCGGCTGATAGGCGGTAGCACGCCATTGGCATCGCAGGTGAGGAAAAAGATGTTGCGAGGAATGCCGGCCACCGAGGGGATGCGGGCATTTTGGATAAAGTGCAGCGGATAGCTGACCCGGGTATTTTCAGTGATGTCTTTGGCTGCGTAGTTGACTTCGTCGGTATCGGGGTGCATCACCACATTTTCCAGCAGGGCGCCGGGGCGAATGGCGGCAAAAATGTCGGGCTCTTTTTCGGCCGACAAATCAATGCACTTGGCATAGCAGCCACCTTCAAAATTGAAAATGCCATCTGCTGTCCAACCGTGCTCATCATCGCCCACCAGCTCACGTTGCGGGTCGGCACTCAGGGTGGTTTTGCCAGTACCGCTGAGGCCAAAAAACACAGCGGTGTCGCCCAGCGGGCCTACATTGGCACTGCAGTGCATGCTCAGCACCTGGTGCTGCTGTGGCAGCAGGTAGTTCAGTACGGTAAATATACCCTTCTTCATTTCGCCGGTGTAGCCGGTGCCGCCTATCAGTATCATTTTATGGGCAAATGAAATGATGGCAAAATGCGGGCTACGGGTACCATCGGTATCGGGGTCGGCCACAAAGCCGGGCGCCTGCATAATGATCCAGTCGGGCTCGAACCCTTCCAGGTCGGCCGGCTGCGGCCGCAAAAACATGTTGTAAGCAAACAGGTTGCTCCACGGCGTTTCGTTGATCACCCTGATATTGAGCCGAAACCGATCGTCGGCACAGGCGTAGCAGTCGCGAACCCACAGTTCGTCGCGGGTATTCAGGTGATCGGTCAGGCGGCGGCGCAGTTGCAAGAAGTACTTTTCATCGATGGGGATGTTGAACTGATTCCAGTGTACGGTATTAGCCGTTTCAGCATCTTTTACAATGAACTTGTCTTGTGGGCTGCGGCCGGTGAACGCACCGGTACGAATACAAAGTGCACCTGTACTACTCAAATGGCCCTGCCCACGCAGCACGGTCTGTTCGGCCAGGTGGGCAGGTTCCAGTTGGTAATGAATCTGTTGGCATCGGATGCCAAGGTGCTTCAGCGAAACTATGTTTCCTGCAAGGGTACCTTCCATAAGCAATAGCAAGCAATCGTTGGGGCCAAAAATAGCGGGCTGGCTACCAGATGGGGGTGCCCAAGGGCAGCCAAAATCCAGCATTCCATCCATCGGAACCGGCCTTTCGATAGATTTTCTTTAAAGGCAGCGAAGGGCTGTTGGCGGGCACCGAAAAATTGGCCGCAATCGTTTGCATTATTAAAAAAATTGAACAATGTATTTCGTACACACTGCCGGGCGGGAGATGTTGCTACCTTGTAGCCAGCAAAAAAATGGCCATGCCAAAAGAAACTTTTCGCTACACCAATGGCGACATCACTGTGCTGTGGCAGCCGAAGCTTTGTACGCATAGCCGCCGCTGCTGGACCGAACTGGGACAGGTATTTGACCCGCGGAAAAAACCATGGGTAGACATGGCTGGTGCCGATACAGCCGCCATTGTAGCCCAAGTGGGCCGATGCCCCAGCGGTGCCCTCAGCATTGAAAATGCCCAACAGGCCGACACTTCGGGAGCGACCGCCACCCCGGTGCAGGTAGAACTGCTGCCCAATGGCCCGCTGCTGCTGAAGGGCGGCTGCCAGCTGCAGCACCCCGATGGCCGGGTAGAGAATATTAACGGCCCCGCTGCCTTGTGCCGATGC
>CANHEC010000288.1 GCA_947459455.1 Chitinophagaceae bacterium | reverse complement strand
TTCGCCTCCACCTCACCACCTACATCGATCTGATGGCCTTCCTGAAACAACCAGAAAAAGCACTCCTCGGATACAAGGACCCCTACCATCGACAACAGCTGGCGCTTTTTCCCACCTGAAACCACCAAGGGGCTTACTTTTCAAAAAAATCATCCCCCACCCAATAAAACCAGCATCCCACAGCTCCCAATCACTCAAATCCTATTTTTACCGGACAGCAGTGATTCCCCATTCATAATTCATCATTCACCATTCACCATTACTCAGTTCCCGTGATATTCACTCTTCTCCAAATCGAGCTCTATAAAATCTTTCGCAAGCCACGCACCTATATTGGCTTTGCGGCCATTGCCATCATCGTGGTGCTCATTCAGCTGGCGCTCAAGGCCGATGGGCCTACCTGGCTCAAGCTCATGTTCAGCGGCATGGACGATATGTTTGCCATCCAGGATGGCAACGTGCTCAATGGTTATTTCGTTTGTTTTTTAATACTGAATACGCTGCTGATACAGGTGCCGCTGCTGGTGGCCCTCGTTACCGGCGATATGATAGCCGGCGAGGCCAACATGGGCACCCTGCGCCTGTTGCTCACCAAGCCGCTCAGCCGTACCCAAATATTGTGGGCCAAGTTTTTGGCAGCCCTGCTGTATACTTTCATCCTGCTTATCTGGATGGCCATTCTGGCCCTGTTTCTCAGCATGGCTTTTTTTGGCACCAGCGATCTGCTGGTCAATAAAAGCTACACCATCATCCAGTTTTATGTAGATGCCGAGGGCGACGATGTGTTTTGGCGCTACCTCGCCGCCTTTGGCTTTGCGTATGCAGCGCTGTGCTGCGTAGCGGCGCTGTCTTTCATGCTCAGCGTATTTGCCGAAAACAGCATCGGACCTATCGTCACCACCATGAGCATCATTATCGTGTGCACTATCATCAGCACCATGGATCTGCCGCTGTTTACCAAAATCAATCCCTTCCTGTTTACCAGCTACATGACCTCGTGGAAGGGCATGTTCAACATGGCGGTAGATGAAAACGGGGCGGCTATTCGCGGCTCGGTGTACAGCATCCGGGCGTTGGCAGAGGCCATGGCTATTTTGGTGGGTCACATTGCTTTGTTCTTCGGCGTGGCCTGGTATGCGTTCCGCAAAAAAGATATCCTGAGCTAGCTTTTGGCGACGCCTCCTTGTGACATCAAAACGTCAAAATTTTTCTTTTCCCGACTGTTTTGGTGAACATTTCATTTAGTTTGCGGCTGCAAAACAGCCCGCATGCAGCTCACAGCAGCCCATATTTCCGACCGGTTTTGGCTGGTAGGCATTAGCCATCACACGGCCGATGCTGCTTGTCGCGGCCAGTTTGCGCTTGCGCAAGGCGCTACACATGCGCTACTGGCGGCAGGCCGGGCCCGGGGCTTCGTCAGCCTGCTGGTATTGTCCACCTGCAATCGCACCGAGCTTTACGCCTTTACCGATGAGCCAGCTGAGTTAGTAGCGCTGCTTTGCCAGTACAGCGGCGGCGCTGCTGCCACCTTGCGGCAGCAGGGCTATGCGCTGCAGGGGGCTGCGGCCTGGCGTCATTTGTTTGGTGTGGCATCCGGCTTGCATTCGCAGCTGCTGGGCGATTACGATATTCAGGCGCAGTTGCGCAGCGCCGTGGCGCTATCGCGTCAGCATGGGCTGGTAGGCCCGGTGATGGACAGAGTACTGCACCATGCCGCGCAGGCCGCCAAGCAGGTGCGTAGCAGCACCGGTTTTAGCAGCGGCACTGTGTCGATGGCTTATGCGGCAGTAGCATGGTTACAGGCACAACCGGGGGCCGCCCGGGCTCGGGTGCTGCTGGTGGGGGCCGGTAAGTTTGGCAGCAGACTGCTGCAGGCGCTACGCCGCCAATTGCCGCAGGCCACCATCACCGTGACCAACCGTACGCTGCCAAAAGCAGTACAACTGGCCCAGCAAAACGGTGCCGACTGCATTCCATTTGACCAATGGCCAGCCTGGCTGCCACACTACGATGCAGTATTGCTGGCTACCAGCGCTGATGCTCCTTTGTTGCCTTGTGATGTTCCTATTGACCACTTGCCCCGCTGGGTGATAGATGCCGGCGTGCCTGCCAACGTAGCACCCGCCTTGCAGGCAAGCCTGGGTAGCCGCTATGCCGATGTAGATGTGTTGGCTGCTACGCTGCAGCACACGCTCAGCCTTCGGCAGCAGCAGGTGCCCGTGGTGCAGCAAATAATTGCGCAGTACGACGAAAGCTTGCAGCAATGGCTGCAGCAGTATGCGCTGCTGCGGCCTGTCAAGCAGTTCAGCCGGCAGTTGCGCCAGTGGCAGCGGCAAAGCGGAGAGCTCGAAACTGATCATCACGATACTGAAGCCATAGCAGCTGCTGCTGGCCAGCTGGCCGTAGCACTGAAGAGCAGCCACCAACCGGGCTGCGAAGTGCTGCTCGCCTGGCAGTCCTTTTTGCGCCACACACCTGTAGCTTTACCCGCTGTATGATACGCATAGGTACCCGTGCCAGTACGCTGGCGCAATGGCAGGCGCAGCAGGCAGCCGAAGGATTACAACAACAGGGTGTGGTCACGAGCCTGGTGCTCATCAGCAGCGAGGGCGATGCCGACCAGGTAACACCGCTGTACGAAATGGGCGTGGAGGGAATTTTTACCAAAGCACTGGACGCGGCCTTGCTGGCCGGCACCATTGATGTAGCAGTGCACAGCCTGAAAGACGTGCCCACCCGGCTGGCTGAAGGCCTGGTGCAGGCTGCGGTGCTGCCCCGCGGCCCTACCGAAGATGTACTGCTGTACAAAACGGAGGCGGCGGCACTCAACGATGTTGATTTTCCCTGGGCGATTGGTACCTGCAGCCTGCGGCGCCAGGCGCAATGGAAATATCGCTACCCCAATGCTCGTTTCGAAAACCTGCGCGGCAATATGGAAACCCGCCTGCAGCAGCTGGCCCAACAGCCCTGGCACGGCGCCATTTTTGCCAAAGCCGGGCTGGAGCGCATTGGTTTGCTGCCGCCGCAGTATGCGCTGCTCGATTGGATGCTGCCAGCCCCGGCACAAGGTGCCATGGTGCTGCTGTGCCGGCAAGATGATACCCGAACGCTGGAGCTGTGTGCAGCGCTGAATGATGAAATGACGGCAGCCTGCGTACAAATAGAACGTGACTTTCTGCGTGGTTTGATGGGTGGCTGCGCTATGCCGATAGCAGCGCTTGCGCAGCATCATTTCAGCCACATCAGCTTTACCGGCAATGTGTGCCTGCCCGATGGCAGCGATCTGCTGGAGGTGAGCTGTACTTTTTCGTTGGACGAGGTTGATGAAGCTGGCTTTACCGCCGCCGATAAGTTACTCAGCCAGGGCGGTCACCGCTTGTTGGCACAAATCAGGAAATAGTATGTCATCGCCTCGCCACCTACTCATCACCCGCCAGGTACCAGCGCACTGGCTGCACACACTGCCCGATGCGGGTTGCCAGCTGCATGCTATCCCTTTTGTAGAAACGCTTCCGCTTACTGATGACGACGTGTGCCAGCAAGTGCAGCAGTGGGCTGCGCAACGGGTGCTGGCATTGTTTACCAGCCCGCGGGCAGTGGCAGAAGTAGCGGCCAGCCTGGGTGCTGGTATGCCGCCATGGCAAGTGGCCTGTGTAGGGCCTGCCACCGCCGCCGCTGTACAGCAACAGTGGCCGGAGCTACCGGTGGTTTGTGTGGCGCACGATGCTGCATCGTTGGCCGCGGCTGCTATACCGCTGGTACCCGCGTTGCCGGTGGTGCACTTTTGCAGTCAGCAGCGGCTGCCGGTATTGGCAGCGGCATTTGCGGCTAATCATCGGCCGTTGCAAACGGTAGCGGTATACCAAACCGTGCAGCAACCGCAGTGTCTCACCCGGCATTTTGATGCGGTACTGTTTTGCAGCCCCAGCGCTGTCAACAGTTTTTTCAGCGTCAATGCAGTGCCTTCTGCTACCACATTATTGGCAATGGGCGATACCACAGCGGCAGCTGTGCAGCAGGCGTCAGGCCGTGCTGCTGAAGTGCTGCCTGCACAAAGTGTGCAACAGTTCATTCAGTTGGCTGTAGCACACATGAGTGCCACGGCATATTCGGCACAGCTTTCCTGACAACCAGTGAATTCATTCAACACATCCATTCGCATGATACTTTCCCGCCGCCATCGCATCCTTCGTCAGTCAGCCGCTATCCGCAGCCTGGTAGCCGAAACAGTGCTCACGCCGCACGACTTCATCGTACCGTTGTTTGTGGTGGAGGGCAGTGGTGTTCGGGATGAAATCAAATCGATGCCCAACTATTATCGGCTCAGCCTGGATAACCTGACAAAGGAGGTGAA
>CANHEC010000287.1 GCA_947459455.1 Chitinophagaceae bacterium | reverse complement strand
GATTTTATTCAAGCCGTAGATCATGCGGCCGCCGATAGTGCTGTCAAGGGATTGTATCTCACCGGCACTTTCAATCCCAACGGCTATGCAGGCGCACAAGAGCTGCGGGCTGCCCTGGAGCGCTTCAAGGCCAGCAAAAAATTCATCGTCGCTTACGGCAGTCAAATCGACCAGCGGGCTTACAGCGTCATGTCGGTGGCCGATGATATTTACATTAACCCGGCCGGCATGCTGGAATGGGTCGGCTATGGGTTGCAGTTAATGTTTTTCAAAGATGCTTTGACGAAGCTGGGTATTCAGCCAGAAATTTTCTATGCAGGTAAGTTCAAAAGCGCTACAGAGCCCTATCGGCTCAACAAAATGAGTGAGGAAAACCGGCTGCAGCTTCGGTCCATTTTGGAAGACATTTATGGCGACTTTCTACAAACCGTAGCCCAGCGTAGCGGTCGTGATACCGCCAGCCTGCGGCAGCTGGCCAGCAACCTGGGGGTAATGACAGCGCAGGACGCCGTAAGCAACGGGCTTGTAACAGCAATGGCCTACGACGATGAGGTACGGCAAAAAATGGCCGACAAAACCAAAGTGACCAGCATCGACGATGTGAAGCTGATGTCGGTGTCGGACTATCAGAAGAGCTATAACCGGCCGACAGGTACCGACGGAGAGGTGGCTGTACTGTATGCCGAAGGCGAAATAGTAGACGGCAAAGGAGGTGAGGGGGCACTGGGTGGCGATGCCATGCGGCAAATGATTCGCAAGCTGCGGTTCGATAAAGATGTGAAAGCTGTAGTGTTTAGAGTAAACAGCCCGGGTGGCAGTGCCCTGGCCAGTGAAGTAATGTGGCGGGAGCTGTTTCTGCTGAAAAAGGAAAAGCCATTGGTAGTAAGCATGGGCGACTACGCAGCCAGCGGCGGATACTACATTTCATGTATGGCCGATAGCATATTTACCATGCCCGGCACACTTACAGGATCTATTGGAGTGTACACCATGTTGTTTGATGCCACCCAATTGCTGGAATCCAAGCTTGGAATTCATTTTGATGAAGTGACCACAGCCGCCTCCGCGGGTATGGGTACGCCGTTCAGGCACATGACAGCACAAGAAAAGCGTTTTTTCCAAACGAGCGTCGATAGCATTTACGATTGGTTTTTGACCCGTGTATCGGAGGGAAGGAAGCTACGCAAGTCGTATGTAGACAGCATTGGACAAGGCAGGGTTTGGAGCGGTGTAAAAGCGGTACAATTGGGCCTGGCCGATCACCTGGGCGACCAGCAGGATGCCATTGCCTGTGCCGCACGAATGGCCAAGCTGAAAAATTATCGGGTAACGCAATGGCCTGAGGTCAAATCGTTTTGGGAGCGTTTGCTGCAAGACAAGGACAAGGAGCAATTGCAGGCAAGCTTGCAAGCCGCACGACAGCAACTAGGCTTTGATGCATGGTGGAGCTGGCGCCAGGTACAGATGCTGAAAGCGATGGCAGGAAAACCTCAACTCCGTTTACCTTTTGTAGTCAAGCCCTCGGGTTGGTAGTCCCCCGTTCAATTATTAGATGCCGAGCCGCTGAAACGGATACATTTGCCCCAAATTTCAGAGCAACGAATGTCGCAGCAGCAGTACAATCAGTGGCGAGCTATGCTGGCCATCACCAAAGGGGGGCTTAAAGCCATGCTACGTAGTCCATCGGCGGTTTTGTTCAGTATTGCCTTTCCGCTCATTTTCATCCTCGTCTTCGGATTTATAGGGGGCAATGGTGGCGCACCGGTGTACAAACTGGTGCTAAAGCCCGGTAGCGACACTGCCAATCAGGTGTATGCTTTGCTCAAATCCATTCCTAATGTTCGGTTTGTGCAGCCGTCCGATTCGGCTGAGTTGGAAACGGATCTTGTAAAAGGGCGTATCACCGGTGTCATCGAAATCGGCAAAACAGTCAGCCAGGATAGCCTTACCCCACCTTATCAAATTTCATTTCGCAGCACCTCGGCCAGTGGCGACAAACTAGCCACTTTTCTGCCGTTTCTTGAAAATGTGGTGGGCAAAATCGACCAGGTAAAGTTTCCAAACAGACCAACCTATGCCCAGATCAATCCGGCGCAAATAGCCGAGGTACGCAAGTACCGGACAATCGATTTCATCCTGCCCGGGCAGCTGGGCTTTTCCCTGTTAAGTGCCGGGGTATTTGGGGTGGCTTTCCTGTTTTTCAACCTTCGCCAAACCCTGGTACTAAAGCGATTTTATGCCACGCCTATTAAGCGCACTTACATTGTATTGGGCGAGGGGCTGGCCCGGGTCATCTTTCAGTTGATGACGGCGGTTGTGATCATCGGTATCGGTCATTTTGCCTTTAAGTTCACACTCATCAATGGATGGCTCACTTTCCTTGAGATCCTGGTCCTCAGCTTTTTGGCTTTGCTGGTGTTCATGGGTTTTGGATTCATTGTAAGCAGTGTGGCTAAAAATGAGTCCTCTATTCCGCCTTTTGCTAATCTGATCACGTTGCCACAGTTTTTACTGGCAGGTACCTTTTTCAGTATCGATGTTTTCCCGAATTGGCTGCAGCCGCTTTGCCGCATTTTGCCGCTCACTTATTTCAACGACGCCATGCGGAAAATAGCATTTGAAGGAGCTCACCTGACAGATACGCTGTTTGAAATAGGAGTCATCGCTCTATGGGGAGTGGTAGTGTACGCGGTTGCTGTACGGGTATTCAAATGGGAGTAGGCAACTCCGCAAACTCAGTGTATGAAGATTGTGAAACTAGGCCTGATAAGTGCCGTCATCTTTTCATTGCTATTTTGGGCAATTACGCTCCTGTTTCCCTCGAATACGGTAGTTAGCAGGGCAGCTAATATGGACGTGAAGGCCGACAGCCTGATGCGTATAATGCGTAGCAACCAGCTGAGCCTGCAAACACTATTGGCAGATACCAGCAGCACACTGAAGGTGGCGGCAGCCGATATTCCTTTCTACGAAGACAATCTTTTTAATGCCCTCAATAAAGAAGCGATTCCCTCGGCTGATACGATATTCTTTGGGGTAAAGCAGCAAGGTCACTTGCTGGTAGAGGGCGGAATTGCCACCTACCAGTTGGCGGCCGATAGCGCCACCGTACAGTTGTTCTATGTGTTTCAAACCCCATGGTACAATCCGCTGCGGAAAATGAAGATGATGATGGCGGATAAGGCGTACGGACCGGGTCTCGATAGCAGCCTGGCCCGCCTGAAAGCCATGCTGTATAAAAAATAAGCCCCCTCAAAAATGATGGGGGCTCTCCGGTATCGGATTTTCAGATCGGGGAATCTGTTTGTTTGTCAGAATATTTTTTGGCCGTTTCCGACCTTTTTTCGGCGCTCCTGATGCCCTGTATTTCTACCGGGGATTCCAAAAATAAGGCTAGATCAACGTTCAAACACCATTTTCCACCACATGTGCTTTTTTTGTGGATAACCCTAGGTTTATGCCCATTTTTCAGGCTGGTTTTGTTGCCGCAAACTTTTTGGCCCACGCCAAAAAAAGCCGCTTACAGGGAGCGGCTTTTTTATTTACACATTGGTTATCAACCATTTAATTGACCGGATCGGCTGGCGTATTTGGGTTGCCGTCACGCTCTTGCTGTGGGTACGGGTAGAAGTTCCGGGTACGCTCGGCACCAGTCTGGCCAGGTCCTGGGCGGCCAAACCGACGACTGTCCTCCAGCTTCATACCGCTCATGTACAGCTCAATGCAGCGGTTCTTGTAAATCTCCTGCAGTACCGCTGCCTGCGTTTGCGCACCGTTGTATGCCGGCAGGCCAGCACCTACACCAAACGCGTCGGTGGTTTTGGTCAGCACCTGGTTCAGGAAATTGATAGCTGTGGGAAGGTCATTTCTGCGGGCATGCGCCTCCGCCTGTATCAACAGCATTTCGCCTGGTTGGAAAATGGGAATAGCCGTTGCGTCGTCACGGAAAAAGCCGGAACCATTGCTGGCATTTCTGGTAAGGAAAAATGCAATCCGCCGGTCGGCCGGGTCGGGTGCCAGCGCACCACTTAAACCGAAATTATTGACGATGCCATACACGTTGTTGGTAATGAGCGAACTACGAAACACCGGGTTGGGGTTCAGTGTATTGTAGAAATAAATGCTGCGCACAGACAGATTTACCGCGTTGGCACGGGCAATTGCCAGGTCATTGTTGCCAGCCATCAGGTAAAACCGGGCCGCCAGCGCCAGCAGGGTGTTACGCACATCTATTTCGTTTCCTACCTGAGTCAGAAATGCAGCCGGTAGCGGGTTGGTGCCAATCAAAGCCGCAGCATCGTCCAGCAGTTTGGTGGCAGCAGCCAGTGCTTCAAGGCGGGTGCTGTAGGTAGCATTATCACCGG
>CANHEC010000286.1 GCA_947459455.1 Chitinophagaceae bacterium | reverse complement strand
CACTTGGGTATCAAAGTCGATTTCGCTGCTCTGCAGGTCGGCTGACACATAGTAGGCTACATTGGGCTTGCCATCCAGCGCCGTAGTGGTTTTGTATACATGCACCCCGGCAGGTAGCGGGGCGTATGCACTATCTACACATAGCCAAGTTATCTGGGTAGTGGGCTGGGCAGCTGCCTGGTAGCAAAGCAGCAGGGCAATCAGGGCCCACCTGCTCATTCTTTTGGTCATTTGCTAAAAATAAAGCCTGCGGTACTACCACAGGCTCCCATTTATACTTTGTCGAAACTCGAATTGTCAGGCAAGGGCCAGGCCCTTTTTCTCTTGCTCCCACACACGGCGGCCGTAGCCGGCATGCACATGGTTTTCGCTATGGTATGAGCTGCGTACCAATGGGCCGCTTTCTACGTAGTCAAAGCCCATTTCGTAGCCGCGTTCACGCAGCATGGCAAACTCATCGGGGTGCACAAACCGGTCGACCGGCAGGTGGCGGGAGGTAGGCTGCAGGTACTGGCCAAGCGTAATCACATCTACACCGGCGTAGCGCAGGTCTTCCATTGTTTGCAGTACTTCTTCGGTGCTTTCGCCCAAGCCCAGCATAATGCCGCTTTTGGTGCGAATGCCTGCCTCTTTGAGGGTGCGCAATACATCCATACTGCGCCAGTATTTGGCCTGTATACGCACCTGCCGGGTAAGGCGCTCTACGGTTTCAATGTTGTGGCTGATCACTTCGGGCGCCGCTTCAGCTACCCGCAGTATGTTCTCTTTTTCACCTTTAAAGTCGGGGATCAGCGTTTCCAGCGTAGTATCCGGATTCAAAGCTTTTACCGCCTTGATGGTGTTGTACCAAATGATACTGCCGCCGTCCTTTAGTTCGTCGCGGTCTACCGAGGTAATCACCGCATGCTTCACTTTCATCAGGTGAATAGCTTCGGCTACCCGCTGTGGCTCGTCCCAGTCTATTGCATCTGGGCGGCCGGTGGCCACTGCACAAAAGCCGCAGCTACGGGTACATACATTGCCCAATATCATGAAGGTAGCGGTGCCTGCACCCCAGCATTCGCCCATATTGGGGCAATTGCCGCTTTCGCAAATGGTATGCAGTTTATGGGTATCCACCAGGCCGCGTACATGCCGGTAGCTTTCGCCAATCGGCAGTTTTACCCGCAGCCAACTCGGTTTCTTTTGTTTCTGTACGGTTTCGTCTTGCGATATACAACTCATATGCTATGCTTCACAAATGCGCCCTTCAATGGGAAAATACCGACCACTTACAGTCTGCCGGGCCAAATGGTTTACCGGCGGCGCCCAAAATTGAGGCTTACGTAGAAATTGGCAAACAGCCGACGAGTACCATTATTTACCATTATCGCAATTTCCTGCGGGTAGTACTCTACGTTTACCCCGCATTCCAGTGCGGTGATGGTTTCGTTAAAGCGGGCCCAATCAAATCGCAGACCGGTTTTTGCAAACACGCCGGGCCTGATCTTTATCTCGTTCAGCCCTTTGAAAAGACCCGCCGAATTGGCCTGAGTGGACTGGTCGAGGAACAGCGTATCCGTGTAGCTTTTGTCGTTTTGCCAGCGAATATCAATGACCTGATTGGTGCGGGGATCCAGTTTTTCGATGTAGTAGGGCTTTAGCAGACCGAGCGATAAGCCACCACCATAAACTGCCATGACGGCCACCCCGTTCTTGTTCGATTTGCCACCAATCAGGTATTGCTGGCCAAAGCCAAACTTGGTTTGAAAAAACACATTTTGCTTGCCATACACCAGCGGCCGGCCCAAAAAGATACCGGAGGCGAATGCTGATGTTTTCTCTTCGTTAATGGCCTTCTTTTCGCCAAACTCTATCAGGTACCAATTGGCTTTGTAAGCCGTTTTCTGTTTACCCCATTCAAAGAAGGCAGACCAACCGTCGCTGTTGAGCCGTGGCCCCATCATCCACTGTTTTCTGAAATTCATCGAGCCCTCTTCCTCAGCTTTCAGCATCTGGTTGATGCGTTCTCGCTTAGCCGATTTTTTGGCCGATCGGGAGTTGCCGGCATTCGGATCCTGAGCCGACGCTTGTAATGCCACGAAACAAAAACAGAGCAGGGCAAAACGCAACATATTCTGGTGGGGCATGTACGGATGTTATTGGTACCAGTAAATTTATCCAAAAATAGGGTATGACCGCATCGATTAAGTACAATGGAGCGTTAAGGTGTGAGGCTGTTCATGAGCAAAGCAATACAGGCATAGAATCGGATGCACCCACCGATAACAGGGGCCGTGGCGAACGTTTTTCGCCTACCGATCTTACGTGTACCTCACTGGGGCTGTGCCTGCTTACCACCATGGCCATCAAGGCTACCGACATGGGTATAGAACTGGCAGGTGCCACGGCGCAGGTGCAGAAGCACATGAGCAAAGAGCCGCCCCGGCGCATTGTGCGCATTGAAGTAGCTGTGCAGTTGCCAGCGCTGGCGCTAGGCCACAAGGAGCGGGATATTTTGGAAGCCACCGGCAATGCCTGCCCGGTAGCCCGCAGCCTGCACCCCGATGTGGAGCAAGTAATCAGCTACCAATGGGCGTAGCGCCCTGGCGCAGCAGCCGGTTGCCAATGGCACACTCCAGACAGCGGCGGGCATCGCAATATTGCTTTCTTAAGTGCAGGACGGCCTGGCTATCGTAGGCATGCTGCAGCAGGCCCGCCTGCTTGAATATGGCAGTTGGCTGGTTGGTCTCTGCGGGCATGGCCTGTAGCCATTGCAAGGCTTTGTCGGCTTGTGCGGGTTCGCCCTGTAGTTTGCCATAGGCAAAAAGTACCGGCACCACGGCGTTCACCAGCAAAATCTCCTGCATTTGCCGCCCAATACTGCGCGGCGCCTTGCCGTCGGCAAGCATGTCGGGTTTAAAATGATCGGCCCAATAATCGTTGGCCGTTGCTTGCAGCAGCGGCCATACCTGGTTCAGGTCGGTGGCCTGGCGCAGTTGGCCAAATAGCTGGCTGCTTTGGTGAATGAGCATGGCCAGTTGGGCCAGCCGGATGGCCGGGAAGTTGGCCGGCCGCAGGCGCAGATGGCTCGGTGGCTTGTTGATGACCCGCAGCCCATGTTTCTGCTGCAAAAACTGGTACTCTTTGTACAGCATTTGCGCATACTTGTCTTCAAACCGGGCGTGCAGCAGGCCCGCCTGGCCTAGCAGCAGGGCTTCCAACTGATGTATTTGCGCTTTGTGCCGGGCCAGCACCTTTATTGGCAGGGATACCGCCACCTGCTCAAAGCTTTCGCCATTGATATGGCCTCCCATGTAGCGGCATAGCAATCGCCAGAATACTTCTTCCCAATGGCCCTTGGTTTGCTGCAGGTGCTGTTCCAGGGCTTGCATCTTTTCCTGCAAGCGTTCGGTCAGCAGCCTGTCTTTCCAGCTTTGCCAGGTGATAGCAGGTACCGTATGCCACTGCTGCTGGCAGGGCACTGCTTCCTGGCTGCTCATCCATTGCTCGTACTGGTGCAGCATCAGGCTGCTTACCCGTGACTGCAGTTCCAGCATCGGCAGTTGGTTGGGTAGTTCGGTTTGGTCGTGCTGCCATACCACATGCAGCACCACTGGCTCGTAGTGGGCATCGCCGGTGTGGCCGTGCCGTTGCCAGTCGCTGGTTTTCAGGTGCAGTTCTACCGCACCGGCCCAAAGCGTGTCGCCTATTTGTATACGTGCATTGGCAAAATCGGGGCCCTGGTTGCTGTTCCATTGCCCGGGGTGCTGCACTTGCAGCGGTTGTCCATCGGTGGTTTGCAGTTGGTGCGCCTGGTAGTAGCGAAACTGCCAGATGTATTGCAGCAGTCGTTCGTTCATGAGCGGTACGTTGAGGCTGACAGAGTGGTGTACCGCACTAATGTAAACAAAGATGGGGAAGCTACAAACGCTCCAGTGCCTGCAGCACCCGACTGACGGGCAGTCCCATCACGTTGTAAAAATCGCCATCGATGCGCTGGATACCCACCACACCAATCCACTCCTGAATGGCGTAGGCGCCAGCCTTGTCGTACGGCTGGTATTTGTCCACGTAGTATTCAATTTGCTGCTGCGAAAGCTGGTAAAACTGAACGGAGGTAGTATCGGCAAACGATTGCTCACCGGTGGGCGTTAGCAGCACCACGCCCGTTATTACCTGATGCAGCTGGCCCGAAAGCTGCTTTAAAGTGCTGATGGCTTCCTCCCGATTTTCGGGTTTGCCAATGATTTGTGTACCCAATACTACCACGGTGTCGGCCGCCAGAATAGGCAGGTGAGAGGTGGCGGCTTCCATGCCCTCGCTGGCTTTCAGCAGGCTGTGCTGCACGGCCAGTGCTTTTTGGCGGGCTATGGCTACCGGCACTT
>CANHEC010000285.1 GCA_947459455.1 Chitinophagaceae bacterium | reverse complement strand
TGCATGTACTGCTGGCTAGTGCTACCAGAATGGTGCTGGTAAAGTTTGCCGGTATCCAGTATGTTCCGTTTTTGCTGGCAGCTGGTATTGTGGTGGCTATTGGAGGCTCTGTCTTGTTAGCAAAACTGAGTGAAAGGGCAGGATTGGATTGGCTGTTTTCGGGTAAGTGGTTGTTCGATACGCGAAATGTAAAACAGGCGAAAAACAGTTAATGTGAAAGAACAAGCACAAAGCAGAAAGGGCTTGGTTCGTAGTAGCGTTTACAACGGCCTGGCGAAGTTTTCAGCTCTTTTTTTCGGCATAGCCAGTACGCTGCTGCTTACTCGTACACTTACTGAAAGTGAGTTGGGGGTGTGGGCGCAGTTTCTTCTTTTCACTACCGTCGGCGAGATAATTCGACACAGCCTCGTTAGAAATGCACTGCTGACGCTTAGTCAGCGGATGGATGAAGCACAGGGAGTAAACTTTTTTGGGCGGCATTCCTGGTGAATCTGTTGTTTTCTGTTTTTTCTTGCATTGTATTTCTGGGATTAGTTTTCGGATTCGACATTGGTCGGCTGCTTCAGGCAGATGGGTTAAACAGTATGCTACTGTATTTCATTCCTGGTAACTTCTTGCTAACCATTACCAGCTATTATGAATGGCGTATGCAGTTGGCGGGTCGTTTCGATCGTATTCTCTACATTAATATCATTCGGCAGTCAATAAATTTACTGCTGTTGGTAGCGGGTATTTTCTGGTGGCACCGTGTGGCCCCGCAGTCATTGGTTTGGTATTTTAACGGCGGCCTTGCAGCAGCAGCATTACTTGCGTTGTTTACAGAGATGAGATTGTTTAAGCTGCATTGGAGGTGGCCTGCAGCAGAAATAAAAAGCCTGTTTCAGTATGGCCGGTTTGCTTTATTGACAAATACCGCCAGTTCTGTTTTCAGAACAACTGATCATTTCATGGTGTCGGCATTAGTGTCAACGGCGGCGGTTGCTCCGCTTAGTTTATGTGTACGGCTCATCAATATTATTGATATTCCTTCCCAGGTATTGTCGGAAGTGTTGTTTGTGCATACTGCTCAGCGTGCCGCCGACGGTGGGCGCAACAAGGCTGCTGAAACTTTCGAGTTTGCTGTGGGTAGTGCCTTGGCGCTGGTATTACCAGCAGTCATGGTACTTTGTTTTTTTCCTTCTTTCTTTTTGCTTGTTATAGGCGGTGCAAAGTATACAGCGTATGGATGGCTATTGCAGCTAGTTTGCGCTACAGCACTTGTGATGCCCTTTATGCGCCAGTTTGGTACCATCACCGATGCCGCCGGTATGCCTGCGCTCAATGCTTTGGTGATGGGTTTGCTCATGCTGTTGAATATCGGCGCCTGCTATATTGGAGTTTCAATTTTTGGGCTGGCAGGTGCACCGTTGGCAGTGTTTTCTGCGCAGGCCATAATTTTAGTGGTCATTCTGGCCATTGCTAAACGGCATTTCAATGTGTCTTATGCTCGAATTTGGCGTAGCTTTATAGGATGCTATTCACTGATATGGCAGTTGCTAATTATAAATCCTTTTAGCCGTTTCAAGAGGAAAAACAATTTGACATGAAAAGCTTTTTGAAGAAGTATTTTTTGCCTTTGTTTCTGAAATTACGAGGCTTGCTGTACAAAGGAAATGCACATCATTGCCCGGTGTGTAAGGGTAGTTTCAGGACGTGGCTGCCGCTTGGTTATGACAGGCGGTTGGGCCAGTGTCCGGGATGTCGCTCAAATGAGAGAGATCGGACTCTGTGGCTTTTTCTGGATCGGCATCCGGCCTTCTTGAAGCAGGGTCGACGGATACTTCATGTAGCGCCTGAAGCACATATATACAATCGCCTCAGGCAAACGCCTGGTATCAAATACCAACCAGCTGATAAGTTTATTGAGGGATATGAAAACACTTATCCGGCTGATACCATGTATATCGACATCACTGCGATGCCGCAGGTGGCTGATAATTCATATGATTTAATTTTGTGTTCGCATGTGCTTGAATGCCTGGAAGATGATAAGGCTGCCATGTCGGAGCTGAGGCGGGTGCTGGTTCCTGGTGGTTCTGCCATTTTGCAAGTGCCCATTGCTTTTGATCGGGCAGAAACTTACGAAGATTGGTCAATAACCGATCCGCTGGAAAGAGAGCGGATTTTTGGGAACAAATGGAATATGCGTTGGTACGGAATGGACTATGCATCTAAACTGGAGGCAGCCGGTTTTCAGACGGACTTTCAGGCTGTTTCATCCTTGTTTAGTAAAGAAGAGGTAATAAAGTTTGGCCTTGGGTCGAAAGATGATATTCATTTGGTTCACAAGCTCTAACAAATGTCAAAGTCAAACGAGAAGTCGGGTGGTTTCTTCGCGTTGGTTGTTACCGCCATCGTATTTCTGGTGTTTGTAGCTATTATCGTGAAAACACTTTTTTTCTAACGCCAAAACATGATTGCCTTAAAAAGAGCAGACCGTAAACTGAGCTTGATATTGGTGCTTATTGCAGCAGTATCAACAACGTTGGTGTTGCAGGCGGCTGAATTGGGCGCCATCCTGGCGCTGGCTGCTGGTATTGGGGTATTGGTGGCCGCCTTCATACTGGGCAATCCTTATTTTGGTTTCTATACATTGTTGGGTTTTTCGTTTTTCATGTTTCTGCCATCTCGCCTGGTCAATGTTGAGTTTCCGATTGGCTTTATATGCGAGATACTCACGGTATTGCTTTTGATGAGTACCCTGATATGGTTCAAGGGGGGACATAGGCAGGCAGCGGGCATGTTTAGCAGCCCGGTTACAGTGTTTTTGATGATCTATCTTGGATATCTGTTGATTGAGTTTTTCAATCCGAATATGCGCAGTATTCAAGGGGCTATCTTCTACTATCGCAAGGTGTTTATGTTTGTGATTATTTACTTTGTTTCCTATGCCCTGTTTGATAGTGTAGAAAAGGTAGTGCAGTTTGTAAAGGTTTGGCTTGGCCTGATGTTGTTTGCAGGTTTGTATGCCTGTAAACAACAGTGGTTTGGTTTTTTCGATTTTGAAAACAGGTGGTTGCTTAGTGATCCTTTGTTGGTGGGTTTGTATTACCAGGGCGGTATGTTTCGAAAAATGTCGCTGCTGTCGGATCCTTCTGCTTTTGGAATTGGTTGCGCTGCTTCCTCGGTTTTCTCGGTAGTGCTGGCTATTAATGCCCGATCGAAAAAAGTGAAATGGTTGTTGTATACAACTGGTCTGGTGATGGTGCTGGGTATGTTATACTCGGGTACCCGAACGGCTTATATTGTGTTGGGAGCCGGATTTGCTTTGATGGGTGTGATGAGCATACAGTCAAAGCGAAATTTGTTGTTCATGGCGGCAGCTGTCGTAGTTTTTTTGGGATTAGCTTTTGGTCCTTTTGATTCACCGGCGGTCAATCGTTTTCGCACCATTTTCCAGGCTTCTGAAGATGCTTCTTTAAAGGTGCGGGACGTGAATCGTGCTTACATACGCCCATATATGTTGTCGCACCCCATGGGCGGAGGACTGGCTACTAATGGAGTAGAAGGAGAGAAGTTTAATCCCGGGCACCCGTTGGCTGGCTTGCCACCCGATAGCGGTTATCTCAAAATTGCTCTGGAGACGGGTTGGATTGGGCTCTTGGTATTGTGCGGACTTTATTTTGTCATCATGCAGCAGTGCATTTACCATTTTTACAGCCACCGCCAGCCAGTTGTGAAAAGTATCTATCTTGCTTTCGGTTGCTCTTTTTTTTCGATGATGATCGGGCACTATGGGCAAGTAGCCATCGGACAATTTCCCGGAATAATTTTCTTTTTTGCCGGTATGGCTATAGTAGCCCGCTTGCATCGCTTGCCAAGTTCGAATAAGAGCCCTCAGATAAATAAAGTGTACCCAACCTGAATAAACATCCACACCATGAAAGTTCGTCCTAATAACCTAATGCTACCTGCCTTGTTTGTTATGCTATCAATTGGCGTAATGGCACAGTCGGCCGATTCATTGGGTCGAAATCCCAACAGGCTGCGGGTGCGTGCTGATTCCGTGGTGGATGTTCGTGATCGTCTTGTTCAATTAGCCATGGCGGGTCCTATTTTCGAGATTGCGAGCCGCGAGGTAGAGGTGGCACATCATCAGTTGGGAAAGGCGAAGACTTCTGTACTTAATCAACTTACAGTTTCCGGCAACCTTAACGAGTATTCGATACGCGGTCGGCAAGACAACGTCGGGAACCTTTTTCCGAGATACAATATTGGTTTGCAATTGCCACTGGGTTTGTTTTTTACCCGTTCGCATGACGTAAATGCAGCTCGGCAGAATTTAGCCATCAGCGAAGCGGAACGCCAGAAAATGTACAATGAAATAAAAGCTG
>CANHEC010000284.1 GCA_947459455.1 Chitinophagaceae bacterium | reverse complement strand
TATAGCAGCCTTCCCAGCCGCCCAGCGATAGCATCACTTTCAATTGCGGATGCTCTTTCTTAAATGCTACAATGCCCCGCAGGTTGGTGCGGCTTTTTTCATTGTCGAAAGCCAGCTCAGCGCCCTTGAGGTGCAGAAAGCTGTAAATGAGATGGGTAAGCTTGTGCACCGGATACTGGCGCAGTGTAGCGCTATCGCCGGTGTAGTAGCCAATCAAATCGTACGATGGGGTTTGGCTTTGGGCCATGGTACTGCCCAGCAGCCAGCAGGCCAGCATGAAAAGTTTGCGCATCTTCAAAAGAATCGGGTTGAGCGTGAATTAAAACTGCCCGGCAGCTACCGCCGACAGCTGATGCGAAAGATAAGTGAATTGGCCGGCTGGTGCATGCAAGCCACACTGCACCAGCGCCTGCGAAATGGTATCGGCATGAATGGGCCGGTATGGCGCCGGAATAACGGGCGCAAAAAACTTCATCAGTTTCAGCGCTATTTGTTCGCCGGGCCGGCTTTCCTGGCGAGGCCCATCTATAATGGATGGGCGAAGTATGCAAAGGCTTTGCAGCTTCAGCTGCTTCAGATCTTCTTCCACCAGGCCTTTGATGCGATTGTAAAATATGCCCGAATGCGGATTGGCCCCCATGGCTGTGACAATAGCCACCCGCTGGCAGCCTTGGCGCTGTAGTTCGGTAGCCAGGTGCACCGGTAGCCCTCGGTCGATGGATTCGTAAGTGGCTTTATCGGTAGTTTTTTTGGCCGTGGTACCAATGCTGCACAAAAAGGCGTCGGCCGCCACAGGTTGCTCCAGCTGGCCATTGGCCGATAACAATAGTTGTTGCAGTTTGGCGTGCTGTATTGGCAGGGCCTTGCGCCCCATGCACACTACAGCCGACACTTGCGGATGTGCCAGCAGGTGCTGCAGACAATACCTGCCCACCATGCCACTGGCACCGGCCAGGGCTATTCTCATCGCTTGCTTTTATTGAAGTATTTGAGCAGGCGCACTTCTTTCTCGGTCAGAAAGCGCCACTTGCCGCGGTCCACATTTTTCTTCGTCAGGTTGGCAAACATTACCCGGTCCAGGTTCCTTACATCGTAGCCAAGCTGCTCAAACATGCGGCGCACAATTCGGTTGCGGCCGCTGTGTATTTCAATGCCGATGATCGATTTGTCCTTGGTATCGGCGTAGGAGGCGGCATCGGCGGCGATGGGACCGTCTTCCAGTGTCAGGCCTTGTACCAGTTTATCCAGGTCGGCCTTGGGTACCGGCTTGTCCAGCCGCACTTCATAAATTTTGCGCACCTCATACTTGGGATGCGTCAGTTGTTGTGCCAGTTCGCCATCGTTGGTCAGCAGTAGTACACCAGTGGTGTTTCGGTCCAGCCGGCCCACCGGGTAAATGCGTTCTGTCGTCGCATTCTTCACAATGTCGAGCACTGTTTTGCGGCCGGCATCATCGTCGGTGGTGGTGATGTAGTCTTTCGGCTTGTTGAGCAGTATATACACCAGGTGCTTTTTGCGCACTACTTTTTTACCGTTGGCTTTTACGTCGTCGGTAGGCAACACTTTGTGGCCGGGGTCGGTTATTACCTGTCCATTCACCTTCACTTTGCCCTGCTTTACCAGCTCGGCAGCTTCGCGGCGGCTGCATATGCCTCCGTGGGCTATGAACTTATTCAGGGGCATGCTGTCGGCAGCGGCCTCGGCCACGGCGGCTTTTTTATCGTCGGGTTTGCCTTTGCCGGTCTTCACGGGCACCGGGCGTTCCTTTTCTTCGGCGGCTGTTGTTTTCGGTTTCACCGCTTTAGTAGCGGGTTTGCTGGGCGACACTGCTTCTACGGCTATTTTGCCAGCCTTGGCAGCAGCCGCTGCTTTCTTTTTTGCGTCATAAAAGGCCGCTGTTTCCTGCTTGGCCTGCCGTTTGTCGGCCCGTATTGCTTCTTTCTTTTTGGCACCTTTCAGTACCGGCTTGCTGTATTTATCAAAATTGCCCATAGCGCTTGGCTGGCCATTTGTGCCAACTGCAAAGATGCCATTATTCGCCTTGCAGCGCATAATGGCAGTAGTAACAACCCTGTATAAATTGAACAAAGCCCGGCGGCCGCCAGGGTAGTTGGCAGGCTCACCGGACTTTGAGGCAGTAATTTTTAGCGACCCATGTGGCCGCCCCGGCCGTGGCCAAAGCGGTGTCCGCCGCCGCGAGGGGGCAGTTTTTCCTTCATTTGTTGCAGTTGTTCTTTCGTCAGTACTTGCTCCAGATGGCTCTTCATCTCCTGACGCAAGGCCTGCATTTGTTCGTGGCGGGCTATTCGGTCCAGCTGCTCATTTTGGTGCAATGCTTTCATGCTGGCCTGCATTTTTTCGCGGTGGGCTTGCAGGGCGGCTACCTGGGCCTCAGTCAGCTGCAGCTCGGTTTTCAAGCGCTCCAGCTGTATAGCACTGCGGTGGCGTGCCATCGTTTGGCGGCTGCTGCGTTGCGCCTCCAGCTGCTTTTGCTGGGTCGGTGTTAGCAGTTGCTGCATAGCGTGGCGGTGGTTTTTCAGCAGTTTTTCGCGTTCGTCGCGTTGCTCTTTTACGGTTATCTGCTCGTTTTTGTGCAGCGCCGTCATGTCTTTTTTTAGTTGCTCCTGCAATTGGCGAACCTGCGCTTGCTGTGCTGGCGTCAGCGCCAGGTTTTTGAAGGGATGGTGCTGGCCGGCTTTGGCAGGTTGGTGTTGGCGCCCACCAGGGCCGCCGGGTTGGGCCAAACTGGCCGCGGCTATCAGCAGCGGTAGCATCAGTATCCAGGTCTTTTTCATGTTCTGCGTGTTTTTGTGTGTTTGGTAAAAAATGGAATGAACAGATATAGGACCTGCAGCCGAAGCCGCTGTTTAAGCCGTTAACCATAATTAACCGTGGAGAGGGGGATGCCGCCAAAATCAAACGCCACCCAAGCGGATGGCGTTTGATTTTATGAATGGAGCGACGTTTTTACAAAGCCGCCAGCTGCACTTTTTGGGTCAGTTCCAGTACGTTCTCTTTGAATACACTGTCAGTATCCATCAGGTCCTTCACGGTTTGGCAGCTGTGGATGACGGTGGTGTGGTCGCGGCCACCAAAGTGCTCACCAATGGTCTTCAGCGAGTTTTTGGTAAAGGCCTTGGCCAGGTACATGGTAATTTGGCGAGCCTGCACTATTTCACGCTTGCGTGTTTTTTGCTGCAGTTTCTCGTAAGGCACATCAAAATATTCGCACACCATTTTCTGAATGTTCTCAATGGTGATTTCCTTGCTGCTGGTTTTGATATGGTTGCGCAGTACCTTCTTGGCCAGTTCCAGATCGATTTCGCGTTTGTTCAGGCTCGATTGGGCCAGCAGGCTGATAAGGGCACCTTCCAGTTCGCGGATATTGGTATTGATATTATAGGCCAGGTATTTCACTACCTCTTTGGGCATGTCCAGGCCATCATTTTTCATTTTGCGCTCCAGTATCTCAATGCGGGTCTCGTAATCCGGCATTTGCAGGTCGGCACTCAGGCCCCAGCGGAAGCGGCTCAGCAAACGCTCCTGCAAGCCGTCCAGGTCTTTTGGTGCTTTGTCTGATGTAAGGACCAATTGCTTACCACTTTGGTGCAGGTGATTGAAGATGGCGAAGAAAGCATCCTGTGATTTCTCGGCACGGGCAAAAAACTGCACGTCGTCGATGATCAGCACATCAATCAACTGGTAAAAATGAATAAAGTCGTTGATGGCGTTGTTGCGGCTATGGTCCTGAAACTGGTTGATGAATTTTTCGCTGCTCACGTACAGCACTACCTTGTTTGGATGCTGCTTTTTCACCTCGTTGCCAATGGCTTGTGCCAGGTGGGTTTTACCCAGGCCTACACCACCATATACTACCAGTGGGTTAAATGAATTGGCGCCCGGCTTATCGGCCACTGTTTTGCCGGCACGGCGTGCCACGCGGTTACAGTCGCCTTCAATAAAGCTTTCAAACGTATAAGTAGGATTGAGCTGCGGATCGATCTGGATTTTTTTCAAGCCGGGAATCACAAAGGGATTCTTGACCGGGTTGTTCGTTACCAAAGGAAAATCCATTACGTTGTTGTTGTACAGTTTGATATTGCTGGTAGGCAAATCAACCGTTTGCGGCTGATGCTTGCTGTTGCCGCTGTCTACCATGATGCGGTATTCCAGACGGGCCTCCTTGCCAAGTTCACGCTTCAGTGTTTTGGCCAGCAGGTTTACATAATGCTCTTCGATGTATTCGTAGAAAAACTGGCTGGGAACCTGGATGGTGAGAACTTTGTTTTTCAGCGAAACGGGCGTGATGGGTTCGAACCAGGTTTTAAAATGTTGCCAATCTACAATGTCCTTTATTATCTCAAGACAATTATGCCAAAC
>CANHEC010000283.1 GCA_947459455.1 Chitinophagaceae bacterium | reverse complement strand
GCTGGGGTAGCTGGCTGGCCATGCGGTCAAAGTCGCTTTCAAACTGTTGGTCTTGCACCAGGCGATATTGCTCGTATTGCTTTTCGGCCAGCTGCTTCGCTATGTCATGGCTTATAGTGCCGGCATTTTTCAGTACGCTATAATCGTTGAACTGCAGAAAGGCATCCAGCTTTTGCACCCAATCGGCCATGGCCATGGGTATGCCCCGGCGGGCCTGGTTTTCGGCATAGTCCAGGTACATGGTTACTATGCGGTTCAGTTCGCTTATTTCATCGGCCTGCAGGTAGTTTTTGGCCACCGTTACGTCGGTTTTCAGCACCTTGCCCCGGGGGGCATTTTTCCAGGTGGTCAGGCCCATATGCGGTTGGCTGGCATCGGCCCGGCGGGCTACTATTTCGGCTGCCGTGTGGCCGGTAATGGCCCAGTGCAGTTTGTTTTGCACGGTTTTGTAAAAGGTAAGGGTAATATCGGCCTTGGGGTCGTAGTCGATACTACATTGGGCATAGATGTCGGTTATTTTTTGGTAAAAGCGGCGTTCGCTGGCCCGTATTTCACGTATGCGTTCCAGCAGTTCTTCAAAATAGTCGCGGCCAAACTGCCTGCCCTGCTTCAGGCGGTCATCATCGAGCACAAAGCCTTTGATGATGAATTCCCGCAGGGTTTTGGTGGCCCATATGCGAAAGCGGGTAGCCTGCAGGCTGTTTACCCGGTAGCCCACGGCTATAATGGCGTCGAGGTTGTAAAACTGTGTATTGTAGTTTTTGCCATCGGTGGCAGTTATCCGGAAATTCCGGATAACTGAATCTTTATCTAACTCACTGGTAGTGAATATGTTTTGCAGATGCTCGTTGATGGTACGCACATCTACGGCAAACAGCTCGGCCATTTTCTTTTGCGACAGCCAAAAGGTTTCGGCTTCAAAGAAAACTTCGATGCTGGCTTGCTCTTCGGGTACACTGTAAAGGAGTATTTCAAATTTTTCCATGAAACGGGGATTGTGGGTTAGGCGGCATCAATGCCCAGTTGTGTGAGATACGCTTTCATTTGCGCCTGCACGGTTTGAAGCTCGGCCTCCAGGCGGTTTATTTCCTGCTGTACGGCGGCTATGTCTACCTCGGCTTCTTCTTCAAACGTGTCTACATAGCGGGGTATGTTCAGGTTGTAGTCGTTTTCATGCAGCTCGGCCGGGGTGGCTATGTAGCTGTACTTTTCTTTTACCACACCGGGGGCCAGCTGGCCGGCGCTAAAGCGGCGGTAGGTGTCTACTATTTCGGCTATGTGATCTTCGCCCAGCTTGTTCTGGTTTTTGCCGGCTACATACTGGTGGCTGGCATCTATAAACAGTACATTTTTGTTTTGGCCCTTGCCCTTGCTAAACACCAGGATAGCGGCGGGGATACCAGTGCCGTAAAAGAGGTTGGCGGGCAGGCCTATCACGGCTTCCAGCAGGTTATCGTCTATAGTGGTTTGGCGAATGCGGCCTTCGCTGCTGCCGCGAAACAGTACGCCATGCGGCACTACTACGCCTACTTTGCCGGTGCCATCTTTGGCTGTTTCCAGCATGTGGCATATAAAGGCCCAGTCGCCTTTGCTTTTGGGTGGTACGCCCCGCCAAAAGCGCTGGTGCAGGTCGCTGGCGGCTTCATCGGCGCCCCATTTATCGAGGCTAAAGGGTGGGTTGGCCACTACGGTGTCAAACTTGATGAGCTTGTCGCCCTCTTTCAGTTTGGGATTGCGGATGGTATCGCCCCAGCGGATATTGGCTTTGTCGAAGCCATGCAGGAACATGTTCATGACGGCCAGGGCCCAGGTGCTGCCATTGGCTTCCTGGCCATACAGGCTAAAGTTGGGCGAGCCTACTTCCTGCCCGGCTTTGATAAGCAGGGAGGCCGAGCCGCAGGTGGGGTCGCATATACGGGCGCCGGGCTGGCTTTTGGTGAGTTTGGCTATCAGGGTGCTTACTTCCGCAGGCGTGAAAAATTCCCCAGCCTTTTTGCCGGCATCGCTGGCAAACTTTTCAATGAGGAACATGTAGGCATTGCCGATGATGTCTTCGCCCTCGAGGTGGGAGGGCTTCAGGTCCAGTTCGCTAAAATCGATGAGCAGGTTTTTGAGGCGGGTGCATTTGTCTTTTTGGTCGCCCAGGTTGTTGCTATTGAAGTCGATATTGCGAAAGATGTGGCCGTCTTCGCTGCTCAGCTTTTCGCGGTTGGCATCTTCCAGGTCGGCCAGGGCAATATTGATGAGCTCGCCGATGTTGGCATCGCCGCGATGATCGTGGAGGAACTGAAAGGTGCAATGCTCGGGCACTACAAAGCGTTCGTGAGCCATGGCACGGTCTACCCGCTCGAGGTCGCCTTCGTACTTGCGGAGGTATTCTTCCCGCTTGTCGGCATTTACATCGCTCAGGTACTTGATGAACAGCATGGTGAGGATGTAGTCTTTGTACTGGGAGGGATCGATGATGCCGCGAAAGCTGTCGCAGGCTTTCCACACGGTGGCATTGATATCGGACTGGGTGATGGTTTTCATGCGTAAATGGCTTTGTGAATGATTTGCTGATGATACTGCAGGTGCAGGCTGGCCAGCTGCTGGAGGGTGCTATGGTGCCGGGCGGCCAGTTGGGCTACCCGTACCAGCTGCTGCTGTTTTTGAATAGTGGGGATGGGCACCGGCAGGGAAGCGAGTGCCTGAATGCTGATGGCCTGGAGGGAGGAGCCTTTTGCCAGGTTTTTGATAAGGGCCTGGGTGGCGGGCAGGTTGAGGAACAGTTCAAGATAGGCCGGCAGGGTGTGCTGGGTGCTATGCGGCCTGATGATGATAAAGGAAGGGGAGGCGGCTGCCCGCCTGAGCTGTGCAGGGGCCAGGCTGGCAAAGGGGTGTGTGCCACGGGCTGCCAACAGTACATCGGCTGGCTGCAGGGTGTGGCGGTCGGTGAGCTGGTGCGATGGTATGAAGGATTCGACGGAAGACGGATCGAAGTGGCCCGCCTTGAAGTGGCTGAGCTGCAGAAAAGGCACTTCGCCGATGGGCTCGGGCCGGGCCAGGAGGCCGGTTTGGAGGGTGGCTATTTGCTGTAAAGAGGTGGTCAAGGGGTTTGGTTATTTTTCCAAAGATAGGAATGGGGGAACTAAACGGCCAAATAAATTTCGTTGTACGTGTAATACAAAAATACTATCTTTTGTAGTATCTTTTATGCCGGAAGGTTTGTAAAGTGCAGTAAGTCAATGCTTTAAGTTGTATTTATTTGATTTTTTGGGGAAAACATTTTTTATCATTGGGTAATACCTCCGCGTTTAAAATCGTTGGGCAGGTGCTTTTGGATGTCGACTTCCGTTTTCGTCTTTGGGATGGAGGGGCCCAGGTGAGGGTTGGGCTGGTGTGGGTGCTTTGTGTGGGTGGAAGGTGTCGATTTTTTACGAAGGGCTTTGATTTTCCTGATGATGTCGGCGGGTGGTTGTTGGCTTTTGGCGACTACTACGGGGTCGTGATGCTTGTTGGCCAATGCCAGTAGCTGCCTCAGCTGATTGGGGTGGGTAATGGGCCGGTGGTGGTTGAGGCGGCGGCGGTGTTGCCTGAGGAATAGGTAGAGCTGCTCGGCAGGCGTGTCGGGCGGGTGGTGGAGCTGCTCGAGTAGCTCCTGGAGATGGATAAGGAGGCGGGGCATGGGGGGAGGCGTTAACCATTTTGAAATCCGCTGGGCGGTTCTAATGATTTGAGCTTGTGCAGGTGCATGCTCATCTGGTGTTTAATCATTGCCTGATAGTCGGTCGATTTTTCGCCCCATTTGCTGATTAGTACAAATAGTTCGATGCCGAGGATGATGATGATCCATAGTAACCATACAAACAGGGCGGTACCAGAGTCAGAAATTAATCGCCACATTACCTCTAACTCATCTAAAAAGCCCTTGCTAGAAAGAATTTCCTTTTCAAGATTGGGGCGCAGTTGCACAAGAGCACTGTCTTTTGCGGCTTTGTCTATCCGGATCCGGCTGATGACCTCGTCGAGGTTTTTAAGGAGATCAATGTTCGGATTGGCGATAGCGCTTGTAGTAACTGACTCCGTATTCTTGGTAGCCTGCGTGGTTCGACGGGTATTGTTCGAGTCAATTTCTGTATTTGTAAGTACCGTGGGTGTGGATACTCGTGTAACTGCTACAATTGTTGGGTTCGCCATAATATTCTCTTGCAGCTTCCTGCGCTCCGCTTCTTTGACAGCCAGTGTACTATCAAGCTGAAAAAGTTGCTCTCGGAGCTCTTTGGATTTTGCGGGCATTCGCAGGTTTACTTTTTCATCAACCAGCTCCTTCTTTTTGATTTCGATATCTTCTTTCAGAATGATTTGATCAATAATGAGTGAGCCGATTAAACTCATGGTGATTGCGATAATTCCTCGGGCTACATACAACATTTTGGATGGGTGT
>CANHEC010000282.1 GCA_947459455.1 Chitinophagaceae bacterium | reverse complement strand
TTGAAAACAGGCAGCAAGCAGCACCAATCAAAAAATTAGCAAAGGCATCCCGTTGCCTTTTTCATTATTTGGTAGTAAAAAAATAGCACCCCATGAGGCGCTATTTTTTTTATGGCTTTTGCAGGGCAGCTGCCACCATTTGCTGCAGGCATTCTTGCAGCGAAATGCGGATGTCCCATGTGGGGTAGTCGTGGCGGATGCGGCGCAGGTCGCTGTAGTAGCACTGATGATCGCCTTCGCGGTGCTGCGGGCTATACTCGTACTGCATGGCGCGGCCCGACAGTTGTGCCACCAGCTCAAAAGCTTCCAGA
Organism: Chitinophagaceae bacterium; assembly: GCA_947459455.1. Lineage (GTDB taxonomy): Bacteria > Bacteroidota > Bacteroidia > Chitinophagales > Chitinophagaceae > Phnomibacter. The sequence goes on along the minus strand of CANHEC010000282.1, from coordinate 4,118 downwards.
ATGCTGCAGGTATTGGCTTTGCCACCGCCAATATTGTATACCGCGGCCGAGCGGGGGGCCTCAATAAACGCTTCTATAAAAGCCGCTACATCGGCACTATGAATATTGTCGCGTACCTGCTTGCCGCCATAGCCGTATATGCGGTACAGGCGTCCTTCCACATTGCACTTTACCAAATAGCTGAGAAAGCCATGCAGCTCTACCCCGCTGTGGTGGGGCCCGGTCAGGCAGCCGCCACGCAGGCACACCGTGGGCATACCAAAGTAGCGGCCATACTCCTGCACCATGATATCGGCAGCTACTTTGCTGGCGCCAAACAAGCTGTGCTTGCACTGGTCTATCGATAGTGTTTCGGGGATGCCGTGGGCAAAGGTTTCATCGGCATAGTCCCAGCGGGTGGGCAGTTCTGTCAGCGGTATCTGGTTGGGTTGGTCGCCGTACACTTTGTTGGTGCTCATGTGCACAAACGGCGACTCTGGCGCAAACTGCCGCGCCGCCTCCAGCAGGTTCAGGGTACCAGTGGCATTGGTATCAAAATCATCAAATGGTATTTGCGCTGCTCTGTCGTGGCTGGGTTGTGCGGCGGCGTGCACAATGGCATGCGGCTGCACCGTTTTCATCAGTTGCAATAGCCCTTCGCGGTGCCTTATATCCAGCTCGTGGTGGGCAAACTGCTGGTACTGCTGCTGTAGCCGCTGCTGGTTCCAGCGGGTATCGCCGGCAGGGCCGAAAAACACTGCCCGCTGATTGTTGTCGATGCCATGCACCTGCCAGCCGCGGGCCGCAAACCACGCACACACTTCCGATCCTATTAAGCCGGACGATCCGGTCACCAATATTCGCTTTGCCAAAAGAAGAATTGCTGATTGAGGCCACAAAATAAGCGGATATGTACGAGGCGGCTGAAATTGTGGGAAACCCACTACGCCGGCAGTCGGTGCAGCGGCTAATTTGCACACGCTGGAGCGTGATGCCGCAGCAGCACAATTACTAACCTGTCCTTATGTGCCGCATTGCCGGAATCGTAGATTACAGGCAGCCCGACCGGCTGCTGCAGTTGCCCGCTATGCGAGACAGCATGTGGCGTGGCGGCCCCGACGATAGCGGCGATTACTATGATGATACGGTGCCACTGGGGCTGGGGGTGCGCAGGCTGGCCCTGCTCGATCTGTCGGCTGCCGGCCACCAGCCCATGCAGGGGCGCCGGGCCATCCTGGCCTTCAATGGCGAAATCTACAATTTCGACAGCATTCGGCAACAGCTGCTGCAAGCAGGCTGCACATTTGCCGGCCACAGCGATACCGAAGTGGTGCTGCAGGCCTACGAGCAGTGGGGCACCGATTGCTTCCAGCGATTCAATGGCATGTTTGCACTGGCCATATGGGACCGCCAGCGCCAGCAGCTGATACTGGCCCGCGACCATGCGGGCATGAAGCCTTTGTATTACTTTCTGGATGCTGCTTCGCAGCAGTGTTATTTCGCTTCCGAAATAAGAGCCCTGCGCACCCTGCGCCCCGATTGGCCCGAAGATCCGCACTGGCGTATTCGCCTGTTGGCGCATGGATTTATACCCGAGCCGGGCACCATGCTGCAGCACGTGCAGTGCCTGCCGGCAGGCCATGTACTCAGCATTTCGCTGCCTCAGTTTACCACCCGCCTGCAGCCATGGTACCAGCCCGCTACCGGCCTGCTGTACACCCAGGCCGAGGATGCCAACCAGGCCTTGCGCCAGGCCCTTACCAACGCCGTAGACCGGCACCAGGTAGCCGATGCACCGCTGGGAGTGTTTCTCAGCGGTGGTATCGATTCATCCATCATAGCGCTGGCAGCGGCCGCTAGCCGCCGGCAGCCTATAGCCACCGTTAGCCTTTACTTCGACGATGCAAAGCTGTCGGAGCAAGCCTATCAGGAAATGATGGTAGCCAAACTAGGCTCGCAGCATCATTCGTTTCGGGTGACGCAGCGGCAGTTTGAAGAGGAGCTACCGGCAGTATTACAGGCACTCGATCAGCCGGGCAATGATGGCATCAACAGTTATTTCATTTGCAAATACGCCCGGCAGGTAGGGCTGAAGGCGGTGCTGAGCGGCCTGGGGGCCGATGAATTGATGGGGGGCTACCCCTCTTTCAGGCGGCAGCGCTGGGTGAAGCCTTTGCAAACGCTGGGGCCACTGCTGGGGGCCAGCCGCTTGTTTGTGCACGATACGCTGAAACGCCTGGCTTACCTGCAGTATCCCTCGGTCGATGCGCAATATCTTTTTCACCGTGGTTATTTCAGCATTGACCAAATAGCCGCCCTGACCGGCTATAGCCAGCGCCATGTAATAGATGTGCTGCAGTTGCAGCAGCGAAGTGCACAGGCCACTGCGGGCAGTATGCTGCAGCAGGTAAGCCACATGGAGCAGCGCCACTACATGCAAAATCAGCTGTTGCGAGACACTGATGTGATGAGCATGTGGCACAGTGTGGAAGTGCGCCTGCCCTTTTTGGATCGGGAAGTACTGAACGTGGCACAGCAAACAGCCGATCATATTCGCTTTGCCAGCCAGCCCCCCAAAAAGTGGCTGATCGACAGTTTTGCCGATCAATTGCCGGCGGCCGTATGGCGACGATCCAAAATGGGTTTTGTCTTCCCCTTTACCAAGTGGATGCGGAGTTGCCATCTGGCGGGGGCCTGCCATCCGGCCTATTTCAGTATCCGGCAGCGTTTTCTGACGGGCCGCTACCAGTGGAGCCGCTACTGGGCCTACCTGCTCAGTACCCGTGAACCTGTAGTAACCCGGCAGCCTTCGCGGCAAATCTTGTTTGCCTCGCTTCGTACGTTTTCGGCCATGGGGGGTATCGAAAAGTTCAACCGATCATTTGCCAAAGCCCTGTGCGAAAATGCCCGACAGTTGGGCTGGCAGGTCACCCACTTATCGGCCTACGATGAGCACACCGATGGCCGATATTATCCCGCGGCTGCCTTTGTGGGTTTTGGAAAAAGGCGGGCCCGGTTTCTGTGGTACTTTTTACGCTGCCAGCGCCATTACCAGGTGCATATACTGGGCCATGTCAACCTGGCTCCGCTGTTTACCCTGCTTCGCTGGCGAACGCCGCGGCGCATACAGCTGGTGCATGGCATAGAGGTGTGGCAGCCGCTGCATGGCGCCCGCCGCCGGGCATTGCTCATGTCGTCGGAGGTATGGAGTGTAAGCCAGTATACCGCCGGCCGCCTGCGCCAGGCACACGCCGCATTCACGGCACCTGTTCATTTGTTTCCCAATACACTCGATCCATACTTCCATACCGAAGCTTCGGCCAGTCATTGGAAAGAGCCATCGGGGTATTTGCTGACCATTTCACGCTTGCAAAGCACGGAGCAGTACAAAGGGTACGATAGCGTGATCCGCCTGTTGCCGGCGCTGGTAGGGCGCCACCCGCAGCTGCGCTATGTGATAGGAGGCTCGGGCGAGCCCGCCGAGCTACAGCGCATACAGCAATTGATAGCCCGGCATGGGCTGGAGCAGCATGTGCTGCTGGCCGGCTTTATACCCGATGAAGAACTGCCCGCCTGTTATGCCAATGCAGCGGTGTTTGTAATGCCCAGCCGAAAGGAGGGCTTTGGCATTGTGTTTTTGGAGGCGGCCGCTTGTGGGGTGCGCATCATTGCCGGCAATGCCGATGGATCGCCGGAGGCGCTGCTGCAGGGACAGCTGGGCACCCTGGTAGACCCGGATAGCCCCGAGGAACTGCTGGCAGCGATGACAGATGCCTTGCGACAGCCTCCTTTGACCACTCAGGAACAGCAACAAAAGCGCCAGCTGATAGGAACACATTTCGGATTTGATCAATTCCGGCAACGTCAAGCACAATTATTGCAGCCTACGGCCAGTGGGGCCAAGGTTGCATCCAGTTGAGTTTTTATGGCACGACATATTTTACATATCAATCCATACTACCTGCCCGATGTAGCTTTTGGGGGGCCTGTATTTTCAGTATCAGCCCTGTGCGAGGCGCTGGTAAAAACCGGTCATCGGGTAACCGTATACACGGTGGGCTACGATGCAGGCGAAAGGTATCCGCTGCACACCACGCTCAATGGCGTAGAGGTGGTTTACTTTAAAGGAAATGCAGGCA
>CANHEC010000281.1 GCA_947459455.1 Chitinophagaceae bacterium | reverse complement strand
TCAATGCTAACCGAAAAAACAGTTTACAAATGGCCAAATCAACGGTTGCGATCATTTTAGGCGGCGGTGCAGGTACCCGCCTCTACCCCCTTACTGCCACCCGTAGCAAGCCTGCGGTACCCATTGCCGGCAAATACCGCCTGGTGGATATTCCCATCAGCAATTGCATCAATAGCAATATCAATCGCATTTGGGTCCTCACCCAATTCAACAGCGCCTCGCTGAACAAGCACATCAAGAACACTTACCAGTTCAGCAATTTCAGCAGCGGATTTGTAGACATTTTGGCCGCCGAACAAACGCCCGATAACCCCGGTTGGTTTCAGGGCACTGCCGATGCCGTGCGCCAAAGCCTGCGGCATATTGAGCAGCATGAGTCGGAGTATGTACTCATCCTGAGTGGTGACCAGCTGTACCAAATGGATTTTCAGGAAATGATCAACCGCCACCGCGATAGCGGGGCCGATATTTCTATAGCCACCATACCGGTAGCCGACCGCGAAGCACCCGAGTTCGGCATCATGAAAGTGAATGAAGAAGGAAACATCGCTTCGTTCATCGAAAAGCCGAAACGCGACATACTGCCCGACTGGGTAAGCGATACCGGCGAGGAAATGCAACGCCAGGGCCGCAACTACCTGGCCAGCATGGGTATTTATGTGTTCAATCGCAAGCTCCTGTTCGACCTGCTGCTGGAAGACAGCGGCAAAGCCACTGATTTCGGCAAGGAGATCATTCCCAACAGCATTGACCGCTACAAGGTAGCCAGCTACCAGTACGATGGCTACTGGACCGATATCGGAAACATCTACTCCTTCTTTGAAGCCAACCTGGCGCTGACGGATGATATTCCACCTTTCAACCTGTACGACAAAAATCAGGTGATATACACCCGTGCCCGCATGCTGCCGCCAGCCAAAATAAGTGGCACCACGCTGGAGCGCACTATCATTGCCGAAGCCAGCATCATCAATGCCAGCCGTATTGAAAACAGCGTGATTGGCATTCGCAGCCGCATTGGCCACGGCACCACCATAGTAAGCTGCTACATGATGGGCGCCGATTGTTTTGAAACCATCGATGAATTGGCCCGGGCCCGGGCTGAAAGCCGCCCCACCATTGGCGTGGGCGAACGCTGCTACATCAAGAATTGCATCATTGATAAAAACTGCCGCATCGGCAACGATGTGCGCATCATTGGTGGCCCGCATTTGGACGCTACCGACCATGCGCTGTACACCGTGAAAGACGGCATCGTAGTACTAAAAAAGAACGCCGTGATTCCTAGTGGCTTTCAGCTATAACGGACGCCCCGGTGTTTGAAAACGGAGCCTTTGCCAGGGCTCCGTTTTTTTGCTCCTGCCACATTGTGTAAACTTTACACTTTGGCGAAAATGTTTACATTGCACTAAGTACATTCAACCATTAAAACAACGATTGCTATGGCTGCCACCGGTGGTTCTGTTTTGTCTGGCTCTACGGAGCTAAAGCCCAAACTTACATTTTGGCAAATCTGGTATCTGAGCTTCGGCTTTCTCGGCGTTCAAATCGGGTACGACCTGCAGAATGCCAATATCAGCAGTATTTTTTTGGCCAACGGTGCCGACCCGCACGAAATCAACTGGTTTTGGCTGGCAGCACCACTGGCCGGTTTTATAGTGCAGCCCATTGTAGGCATGAGCAGCGATAAAACATGGACCCGCTTCGGCCGCCGTGTTCCGTTTATCATTGGTGGCGCCGTAGTATCGGCACTGGCTATGTTCTTTATGCCCAACAGCGAACGGTTCACTAGTTTTCTACCACCCATCGTATTTGGCGCCGCAGTGTTTTTGTTCATGGATATGTCGTTCAATGTGACCATGCAGCCCTTCCGCGGGCTGGTGAGCGACATGGTGCCCGAATCGCAGCGCAACAAAGGCTATGCTATTCAGAGCTTTCTCATTTCGCTGGGAGCAGTATTGGGTGGGCTGCTGCCTTACCTGCTCGATATTTTTGGCGTAGCCAATAAGCCGGCCGAAGGCGATAAAGTAGCTCCTACTGTGATCTGGTCGTTTTACATTGGTGGTGCAGCGCTGCTGCTAAGCGTGGCCCTTACCGCCTTTAAAACCAAAGAGTACAACCCGGAAGAATACGCCCGCTACAACAGCATCGCCCCCGATGATACCGACAAGCCATCTTTCCTCAAATTGCTGCTGAACTCGCCGAAGATCATGCTGCAATTGAGCGTGACGCAATTCTTCTCGTGGTTTGCCCTCATCCTGATGTGGACCTACACCACACAAGGCATTGCCAATACAGTATGGGGCTGCCCTACAGATGATTTTACTTCGGAAGCCTATAACGATGCCCGCAACTGGACCGGCGTGATGGGTGCTGCCCGTAATATTTTCGCTGCCCTCTTTGCCCTGGCCATTACCCCCTTGGCCGATCGGTTTGGTCGGCGCAATGTGTACGCCCTGGCCCTGCTGGCAGGTGGTGTAGGCCTTGCTTCTATGTACATCTGTACCGACAAATACATGCTGCTGGTATCCATGCTGGGCACAGGCATTGGCTGGGCCGCTATTCTGGCCCTGCCCTACGCTATCCTGTCCAAGTCGCTACCTGCCAAGCAAACCGGTGTGTACATGGGCATTTTCAACTTTACCATCACGGTGCCGCAGATAGTAGCAGCCGCCAGCGGTGGGGTGTTTCTCAAATACGTGTTCGACGGATCACCCATCCTGATGCTGGTGCTGGCAGGTATATCCATGATGATTGCCGGCGTGATGGCGCTGGTGGTACTGAAAAAAGACAATGCATAAAAAGTGCTAGCCAAACCAATACTCATGAATGTGAAAAAAAGATTGCAACACCTCTGCCTGGCAGGGGTGTTGTGGCTGTGGGCGGGAGCCTCGCTGGCCCAAACTGTGAAGACCTATCCCACTCACTGGTTTACCGGCATGAAGTGGAACCAGGTACAACTGCTGCTGCATGCACCCAACCTGGGCCAGGGTAAGCCCACCGCCAGCATTAGCTACCCGGGTGTAAACATGCGGCGGGTGCAAACCACCGAAAGCCCGAACTACCTGCTATTGGATGTGGCCATAGCACCGTCTGCCAAAGCAGGCACCATCAGCATTCGCATCAGCAGGCAAGGTCAGCCTGCGGTGAACGTACCTTTTGAACTGAAGCCCCGCCGCAGCGGCATGGGCCGCTCGTATGCAAACGGGGTCAACTCAACCGATCTGGTATACCTCATCATGCCCGACCGCTTTGCCAACGGCAACCCGGCCAACGACCGCATTCCCGGCTACCGCGACACGATCTGCGACCGCCGCAACCCCTCGGCCCACCACGGCGGCGACCTGCTGGGCGTGCAGCAAAAGCTGCCCTACCTGAAAGACCTGGGCGCTACCGCCATTTGGCTGTGCCCCATTGTAGAAAATGATATGCCGTGGAAGGAAGAACCGGCCGGCGCTATCAGCGGCTACCACGGCTACTGGATCACCAACCACTACGAAATAGACAAACGCTACGGCAGTGCCGCCGACTACAAAAACATGATCAATGCAGCTCATCAGCAGGGCATCAAAGTCATTCAGGATGCGGTGTACAACCATGTGGGCGATGAGCATTTTCTGTTTCGCGACAAGCCTTTTGCGGCCATGTTCAACAGCTGGCCGAGCTACACCGGCAGCAACCACCGCGAGGAAACACTGCTGAGCGGGTACGGGGCAGCAGCCGACAAAAAGCAAATGCTGGAAGGCTGGTTTACACCTCACTTGCCCGATGTAAACCTCCGCCATCCGGTGATGGCTAATTTTTTGATTCAAAATGCCATTTGGTGCACCGAAGAGTTTGGCATTGATGGCTGGCGGGTAGATACTTATAAGTACTGCGACGAGCAGTTCATGAACAATGTGAATACCGCCCTGCTGAAGGAGTTTCCCACCCTTAGCATTTTTGGCGAGGCCTGGGCCAATACCGTAGCCGGCAGCGCCTACTTTGTGAAGAACAACATGAAGCTGCCGTTTCAGCACAACCTGCCGGGCACTACCGATTTTCCGATGCAAAGCGCTATGCTGACGGCCATCAACCAGGGCTTTGGCTGGACCGAAGGCGTGAATAAACTGATGATGACCCTGGCGCAGGACGTACTGTATCAAAACCCGCTGCTGAACTGCATTTTTTTGGACAACCACGATGTGGACCGCTACGTGACCATGATTGGCGGCGACATGAAGAAGTACAAAATGGGGATGGCGCTGCTGATGACGCTGCGGGGCATCCCGCAACTGTACTTTGGCGCCGAGGTGTTTTTGGCCAATGACAACGTGCAGGGCGACGGCAAAAAGCGAAACGACTTCCCTGGTGGCTTTGCCGGCGATGGCGCCAACAAGTTTGAGGCAGCCGGCCGCAGTCCGCAGGAAAATGAGGCGTTCAACTATGTA
>CANHEC010000280.1 GCA_947459455.1 Chitinophagaceae bacterium | reverse complement strand
TAGTCTGGGCGATACGTTGCTGCGCATGCGTGACGATGGCCGAATGGGTATTGGATACAATGGCCCCACCTATGGGCGAACGCTCAATATGGGAGGTACCGGTATCAATTTTTACACCGCCAATGAAGCTGCTTTTGGTGGCGCCATCTTTCCTACCGATACATCGCTGGTACTTTGGAGCAATAGCAATTCGAATAACTACCTCGTGTTTCAGCCCAGTTGGGGCAATACTGGTATTGGCACCTACACGCCAAATGCCAAGCTGCATTTAAATGGCGCCATGCTGATTGGAAATAACTCATCACGCATAGCCACCGGCTACCAGATGAGTGTGGATGGCAGAATCATGGCCGAAGAGGTAACCGTGCAAAACAGTACGGCCTGGCCCGATTATGTATTCGATCCTGCCTATAAGTTGATGCCACTTGAAGAGTTGGCACAGGCCATCGATCAGCAACGACACCTGCCCAATATTCCATCGGCACTTGAGGTACAAGAAAAGGGGATAGAACTGGGTGACATGAACCGGCGATTGATGGAGAAAGTAGAAGAACTGACGCTGTATGTGATAGAGCTGCACAGGAAAAATGAAGCCCTCGCCCAACAGGTGAAGGCGCTGGCAAGCCGCAAGGCTTCGAGGAAGTAGTCATTTTTTCATGCGCTAAATCACCATCATGAAACAGTATTACAAACAGTTGATCTGGGGGCTTGCGCTTTGCCTTGCCGTAGTGCAGGGGGCCAGGGCTCAGTCGCTGAACCTTGATGAGTTGCTGAAAGACCCCAGCAATAATTATTACCGGATTGTGGAGCAGGCCGAAGCATTTTTTGCGGTGCACGGCACCGTAGGTACTGGCTACAAAGAATACAAACGCTGGCAGGCCATGGTACGGCACAATATTTTTCCCGACGGTACCCTGCCCGATATGGTAAAGGCCAACCAGGATGCGTTGAATAAATACAAAGCAGCGAATGCACTGAAGATTTCGCAACAGGCTACCGTGGCTAACTGGATACCGCTTGGCCAGGCCAACCCCAGCTATCCCGCCGGCTTTAGCCAAAATGGGGTAGGGCGCACCAGCAGCCTCGATTTTCGCGGCAGCGATATCTGGGTAAGCACACCCGGAGGTGGCATGTGGTTCGGCGATTTTGTCAGCGGGTCTACCTACACTTGGACGCCTCGAACCGATGGCATTCCTAACCTGGCCGTGCAGGACATCGAAATTGCCCCCACCAATACCAACATTATGTATGCCCTGACGGGTGCAGTCGGCTCGGCTTCGGGCTACCGTAGTACCGGTGTCATCAAAAGCACTGATGCCGGCAATAACTGGCAATTGACAGGCCTCAGCTTCCCCGAAGATGGTAACATCAAGGGATATAAGTTGCTGGTCAATCCCAACAATTCCAACATCGTTTGGGCTTGTACCGATGAGGGCCTTTACCGCACTACCAATGGTGGTACCAACTGGGAATTAGTTACCTATTCTACTTCGGTGGGTGGTGCGCAGCTCAATCTGTCGTCGGCTTGTCACGACATCGTTTACCGCCCAGGCAGCACCACCGAGATGTACGCCACCAGTGCAGGTGCTTTTTTTTACAAAAGCACCGATGGCGGCGCTACGTTTTTGCGGGTGAATCGGACGGATGCCGGGCTCCCCAACACAGCGAACCGCATTCAGATTGGTGTAACCCCTGCCAACAGCAACTACATCTACCTGTTGTACGGCGATCCCACAGGTTCCGACTTTCTGGGACTGTATCGTAGCACCAACGGCGGCACCAGCTTTACCCTGCGCAGCAATACGCCCAATGTGTTGGGCAGCCAGTCGTGGCGAAACATTGCGATAGCCGTATCGCCCACCGATGCCGAAGACATTTATGTAGGCGGGCTGGATGTGTATAAAAGCACTACCGGTGGCGCCACCGGCGGCTGGACACAGATCGCATTCTGGACGGCCACCAGCGCCAGTCAGTTTTGCCACGCCGATATATTCGAGTTGAAATGTGATAACACCTATTTGTGGGCGGCCACCGATGGCGGTATTTACCGAATGACACGCAGCACAGATACCTGGGTGAGCCTGAACAACAATATGCAAACCGGTCAGGTGTATCGCATGGGTATCGACCCCACGGCCTCGGCCGCGTTTGTAACCGTGGGACTGCAGGACAATGGCACCTACCGCAACAGCGGGGCACAGTACCTCAACATCGGCGGGGCCGATGGGATGGAAACGATTGTGACACCAGGCAATACCAATGTGATTTATTTATCGGCCCAGAACGGTGCTTTTTTCCGGAGTGATAATGGAGGAGCGACCAACGTTGGTATTCGCAGCGGAGCAGGCAACTGGACCACGCCAGCTGTACTGCGGCCCGGCTTTGATGCACACATCTATATTGGCTATACCAATATCGATTATAGCACCAACTCGGGCACGAGCAACTGGAGCACCATCACTACCGGTTTTCCCAATCCAATCGAGTCGTTGGAGTTTGCCCCCAGCAACAATAGCATTCTGTATGCTACCGAGGGCAGTTCTGTTCGCAGGTTTAACCTGAGCGGTGGTGTGTGGTCGGCGGCAACTGTCATTACCGGCAACCTGCCCGCCATGGGCAACATTACCGAACTGGCCGTTGATCCTAACAACTCGTCGCATGTGCTTATTTGCGTAGGCGGCTACAATGCCACCCGCAAAGTGTATGAAACCTTTAATGCCAACACTGCCAGCCCCACCTGGAACAGTCTGGTAGGTACCCTGCCCAATGTGCCGGTCAATTGCATTACCATGGACGATGATGTCAATAACACCATTTACATCGGTACCGATATTGGGGTGTTTGTCAGAAATGACCAACTGGACAACTGGGTTTTTTACAGCAACAAACTGCCGACCACCCGGGTGTACGATATTGAGATCAACCGGGCGCTGGCTACGCACCGGGTGTACGCGGCCACCTTTGGCCGGGGGGTATTTTATGCCGAAGTGTACACGGGCTGTGGCGCATCAGTAGTGCTCAGTGGTGCTGTCACCGGCCTCAACTATACCGAAATGTCGACCAGTATTTCCTCCACTCAGGTGATATCCGGCGGGGCAGGCACTTCGGTGGCGTACAATGCGGGCAATATCATATCGCTCAACCCCGGCTTTAGCGCCAGAGACGGCAGCAAGTTTCAGGCTTACCTGCAGGGCTGTACCGGTGCGGGAAGTCCGCCGCGGCCGCTTGAAAAAATCATCCTGACTAATGCCGTAGAGTTTTACCGGCCCAGCCCCACCGGCGACGATGACAGGGGGGCAGCACCCACAGGCTTTACCCCGGCACCTGCGCCCGCTACCAGGGCGCCAGCGGCCAAAAGCCCGGCGGCACCTCCCAATCGCCGACCACCCGCTTCGGGCAAACCCTCGCCACAGGGCAACGACCAGTAAGTGATACCACAACACCGACACACGGGCAGCGCCACCATGACGGCGCTGCCCGTTTTTTTTAGGGTGACAACTGATGTAGCGCTATCGCGACGCGGACCTGCGTAACTGCACCCGCCGGCAGCCCAAATGTGAATGCCTTGCAAAAAAGCAAACAAGCCCCCGCCTTTTGGCCTTTCGGGGGCAGGTTTGCCGCCCGCTAGCCCTTCGCTTTTGGTTTATAAGCCCTGCTCCCTTACTTTTGCCATCCTTTTTAAGCTCGGGCAAACGCACATTGGATTCACAAACCGCTGATTTTTAATGGTTTTTGAAAGGAAGGCTCTCCGGTTTCCGGTAGGGCTTTAAGTGTTTTTTGGCCGATCAGATTGAAAAAAACAGGTTCTAAGCATATGTCTTCAACACAACTATCCAGCCGGATCAACTTTGGTAAGAGCAAGGCCCTGGCTGACGCCCCTGATTTGCTGGAAATCCAAATCCAGTCGTTCAAGGAGTTTTTTCAGCTGGAAACCACTCCCGACAAGCGCAACAACGAAGGCCTGTTCCGGGTGGTCAAGGAAAACTTTCCGATCAGCGACACCCGCAACATTTTCGTACTGGAGTTCCTCGACTACTTCATTGATCCGCCCCGGTATTCGATTGAAGAGTGTATGGAGCGTGGCCTGACCTACGCCGTGCCACTGAAGGCCAAACTGCGCCTGAGCTGTAACGATGAAGAGCATATCGACTTCCAAACGATTGTGCAGGATGTGTTCCTGGGCAATATCCCATACATGACCCCCCGCGGCACCTTTGTCATCAATGGCGCTGAGCGGGTAGTGGTAAGCCAGCTGCACCGCAGCCCGGGTGTATTCTTTGGCCAAAGCCTGCACCCCAACGGTACCAAAATCTACAGTGCCCGGGTAATTCCTTTCAAAGGCGCCTGGATGGAATTTGCGACCGACATCAACAACGTGATGTACGCCTACATCGACCGGAAAAAGAAGTTTCCGGTGACCACCCTGCTCCGCTCTATCGGCTTCGAAACCGAT
>CANHEC010000279.1 GCA_947459455.1 Chitinophagaceae bacterium | reverse complement strand
GGAGAATGAACGTCACTTTGGATGTCTCTATAGGCTTTGCATTGTTTCGGCGGCCTGGCGTTGGTGGTTGGGGGCGATGTGGGTAGCTTTTTTGTGCATAGCGAGCAGCAGGTTTTTTATCTTACAAACCGGCATATGTCTTTACAGCTTTCATATTCAAGGGTCTGCCTGTGGGCGCACTGGGCTGTCATTTGTTGCTGTTTGTTGGCTGCTGTTTTTTGCGATGTTCAGGTGGCGCAAGCGCAGATGCAACGAATAGGTGTAAGAAAATTGGCCAGGGAGGCTGGCGGTATCGGTGGCATAGCAAGGGCACATACTGTCGATAGCCGCGGTTTTCTTTGGTTGATTGCCATCAATAAAGTAGAGCGTTTCGATGGTGTTGAGCTACGGGAGTATTTTATAGAAGATGGACAGCAGGCACTGTACGGTATAGTGGCCGATAAAAGTGATATGGTATGGGTAACTGATCGCAAACAGCTTTTTTACCTAAATCCCCATACTGATCGGTTTGAGCGGTACAAAGACAGCACGAGGCCAGTGGGTGCTTATATCAATGTAGTACGCGACGAAGCCGGTGATGTTTTTTTGGTTTGCCGCAACGGTCTTATGAAGCTGGATCATCGTCAGCATCGCTTCAGCGTTGTGCGATCGTGGCCCTCAGCCATACAGGGCGCCTCTTTTTTTCCGCTGGCCACCTGCCGGCAGTTTTTGTTTTTCAGCAATGCGGTACACGTCTTTCGGCTACACACCGAATCGTACCGGCTCGACAGTGTTCGACTGCCAGACGTACGAACAATAGTGCCTATTGGGACCGATACCATTTTGGCAGGCAATACCGACCTGAAAAGCTATTGGGTATCGTTTTCTCAACGCACCACACAACCGTTTACAATAAGCGGGTCGGGCACCCCTACGGCTACTGCACCCGTCTTCGTAAGTGGCAGCTGCCCATGGCAAGACGGATGGCAGTTACTGGCAGTGCAGCATATCGGATTTTTTTTACTCCGGCCTGGCAGCACATCGTTGGTTCCCGTCACCCTGTATGCAGCCAGCGACCGGCTCCGAAGTGGCTTGAGTTTGCAAAATCCCTACGGCGTTAGTGTCACGTCCGACGGATTTATTTACGCTACCGACGCGTTATACGCCTTGACCCGCCAGCGAAGCTCGTTTGATTTTTGGCCTACTGCCAAAGACCTGGCCACTATGCCCGATAGCGTAAGTGCCGAAGTAAGAGCGGCGGCCGAATGGCCTGCCGGCACCTATTGGTTGGCCACGTTAAATGGTTTGCTGCGTTGGCAACCTGGTCGGGATGAACTACGCGTCTTTTTTGCAAGGTCTGGTGCCGAGCAGGCGTTGAGTTTTCCCTCCATCCGGGGGCTTGCTGTTTCGCAAAATCGGCTGGTGGTAGCGCAGAGCCAGGGCGGTCTTCGTATGGTTGATGCTTCGGGGCAGTATTTTTTGCCCATGCGCTACGCCAACAGCCAGTTGAAAACAGAAGTGGAAGCAGATTTTATAGCCGGGCTTACCACCCTTGCCAATGGTGCTGTGCTGGTAGCGGCCAATAAAGCTGCTTACCAAATAAATCCGGTGAGCCGCGAGGTGCGAAAGATTACGTTCAGCAACGGTGCGGCGCCGGTATACAATAGAAATATTGTACAAGATCATTTAAAAAGAATATGGTGGGTAGGAAGCCGCGGACTGGTACTTACCGACAGCAACTACGCAGTGATAGCCCGCCTGCAGGATACGTTGATAAAGCCTGTCTACCTTTCTGCTGCGGTGCCTATAGGCGATTCGTTGGCATGGGTGGCAGGCGAAGGGCTGTTTGAAGTAAGGCTGATGCCAGCAGGCACCCTTAGCTGGCGGCGAGTATTTAGCCAGTTGCCAAGGCAGCTTTTTTATCAACTACACTGCGACGATTCAGGCATGTTTTGGGCAGCTGGTGATAAAAGGTATTTACCGGTTGGCGCCCGATCAGTCTGTCTACGCTGTATTTGGCAGTGCAGACAATGTACCCATTCAGCAGTTTCACCGTACAAGCGTTTTGCGGGCACAAGATGGTACACTTCTCTTTCCGGGTTTTAGTGGCGTAAGTTTTGTGAAGCCTTCAGAACTGACGTTTGGCAGCAGGCGCTTGTACCCCGTCATTACTACGGTGCGCATTAACGACAAGGATACCTGCTGCTGGCAAAACGGATTCCGTCTTCCTCACAAAACCGGTGCTGTCGAAATCAGATTTGTGGCCCCTTTTCTTTTTGGGGCCGAAAAGGTAAGCTATCGCTACAAGCTGGGTGAATTTGACAAGCAGTGGCACGATGCTGGTACCAACAATAGTATTCGGTTGGCCAATTTGGCACCGGGTAAGTACCGCTTTGTAATAGCCGCTTCATTCGATGGCAAAGAGTGGTTTGATGCCAGCAGCGATTTTCGTTTTGAAGTACTGCCGCCTTTTTGGTTGCGCTGGTGGTTTATAGTACCCGTGCTACTGGCATTAGGAATGCTTTTGTGGTGGTATATAAAATGGCGTGAAAAGCAAACAATTCAGCGGCAGGCAAGTGCTATGGAAATGGAGCGAATTCGGAGCGCCGCACTGCAGTACGAATTGGAAATGGAGCAGGTGGTGCATTTTTTTGGGGCCACTATCTCGGCACAGTACTCAGTAGAAGAGCTGTTGTGGGCAGTAGCCAAGGGCTGTATAGCCAAACTGGATTTTGAAGATTGTGTGATTTATTTGATGAATAGTACAGGCACAGCACTGGTGCAGAAGGCTGCCTGGGGGCCTAAAAGTCATGGAGTCAACCAGATTGTGAACGCCATTGAAATACCGGTGGGCAAAGGCATAGTGGGTAGTGTGGCTGCTACGGGCAAGGCAGAGCTGGTAGCCGATACCAGCGCCGATAGCCGTTATATACAAGACGATGCCATGCGACTATCAGAACTGGCAGTACCAATAATGATAGAAGGAAAAGTAGCCGGTGTGATAGATAGCGAGCATCCGCAAGCTGATTTTTATACCCAGCGGCATTTGCAAATACTTACCACAGTGGCTGCGCTTTGTGCAGAACGGATGGCCAAAATAGCAGCCGAAGCCGCTACCCGAAAAAAGGAAACAGAAGTGCTGGAACTGAACAAGAACCTGGCCATTTGGCAATTGGCGTCGTTGCGGGCGCAAATGAATCCGCATTTTTTGTTTAATGTAATGAACAGCATCCAGCAGTTTACGCTTCAGCACGATTTTGAAAACGCCAATAAGTACATGACCCGCTTTTCGAAACTGCTGAGAAAAGTGCTGGATAGTGCCGTGCACGAGTTTGTATCGCTGGAAGAAGAAATTGAGCATTTACAACTGTACCTGGAGGTGGAGCAATTACGCATGGGCCCCGATTTGACTTTTCAACTGCAGGTGTACGATGATCTGGAGCCCGATGCAATTCGCATTCCGGGGATGCTGGTGCAGCCCTTTGTAGAAAATGCATTAAAGCATGGCCTGGCCGCTTTGAGTGGAAAGAAGGTGATCAAGGTGGGCTTTGATAGTTATTCAGAGCAGGTGATAAAGGTGACCATTGAAGACAATGGCATCGGCCGGGAGCGGTCGGCGGCGCTGCAGCAACGCCAGCAGCATTTTTTGCCACACCAAAGCAGGGGGATGGCCCTGGTGGCGGAGCGGCTGGAACTACTGAATGTTGGGGGGCAATTGCCTCCGTACAGTATAGAAGATATTCGAAACAAGGATGGCGACGTAGCAGGCACCCGGGTGTTGCTGTATTTGCCGGTACTTGGTTTCGGGCATGCATAACCCTTGACGCCACATTAGATGATATGGATAAGCGCCAGCACATAAAAGTTTTGATAGTGGACGATGAGCCATCGGCCGCACAGGTATTACTACTGCTGATTGAGCGCCATTTGCCCGAGGTAGGGCAGGTAAGGCAGGCTACTACCGTGCAGGAGGCTGCATCACTGGTACGTCAGTTTCAGCCAGATCTGGTGTTTCAGGATATTGTGATGCCAGAGCAAAATGGCTTCGACTTCCTGAGTAGCCTGGGCCGAATTCAATTCGAGATTGTATTTACCACGGCTTACGACGAATACGCGGTGCGGGCCATTCGGTTTAGCGCACTGGATTACTTGCTGAAGCCGATAGACGCCGCCGAATTGCGAGCTGCCTTCGATCGTTTTTTGGAAAAGCGCCGACACCAAACCGAAAGCGATTTGCTGGTGCAAAACCTGCTGCAAAACCTGCAACAGCGGGGCCAGGATAATTACAAGTTGGCGATTCCTACCATGCAGGGGCTATTTTGCTGGAGCCAGCTACCATTATTCGGCTGGAGGGCGATGGTAACTATACCCATTTCTTTTTGACTGATCAAAGAAAGCTGGTAAGTGCCAAAACCCTGAAGGAGTACGTGGAACTTTTGTCGGCGCATGGCTTTATTCGCATTCACAAGTCACATTTGGTAAACCAGCGGTTTGTACAGCGCT
>CANHEC010000278.1 GCA_947459455.1 Chitinophagaceae bacterium | reverse complement strand
CATCGCAAAAAAATAAATACCCACCCTTTAAGGGTATTGGAGGAGCAGCCTTGTCTTATTGGGCATAGACTGCTGTATGTCTGAAGAACAATTCTGGATTTTACTATCAAAAAAAATGGCGGGCGAAGCCAGCACCGATGAGCTGAAAGAGCTGTCGGCACTGCTGCAGCAACACCCCGAGTGGCAGCATGCTGCGCAAACCCTGCAGGATATGTGGCAGCACAAAATGCCAGATAGTACCGATACTGAAGCTGCCTTTGAGCGGCACTTGCAGCGCATGCAGCAGGCCACTGCACCGCCGGTTGACCAGCCTGATGCCCATGAACCAACCGCTATTCCAATACCTGGCCGGCGCCATAGTGCGTGGTGGCGCTATGCAGCTGTAGCAGCTGCCATAGCAGCCCTGGTATGGGTGCTTTGGCCGGCCCGCATGGCACAGCCTGGTGCAGGCGGCACCCTTCCTACCAATGAAATCACTACCCGCAAAGGATCGAAAAGCAAAGTGCTGCTACCCGACGGCACCACCGTGTGGCTAAATGCCGGCAGCCGCCTCACCTATGCTGATACCTACGGTAAGCAAGACCGCACCGTGACCCTGAGCGGGGAGGCCTATTTTGATGTAAAGCACAATCCATCGCTGCCCTTTGAGCTACACACCTCGCACCTGCACATTACGGTACTGGGCACTGTTTTCAACGTAAAAGCCTACCCCGAAGAAAGCACCACCGAAACCAGCCTGCTGAAAGGCAGAATAGAAGTGGAAGTGAAAGACCGCCCGGGCGATAAAATCATTTTGGCCCCCAACCAAAAACTATTGGTTGAAAAAAATGATAGCAAACCAGCCACTGCCACTATCAATGATACCAACCCCGAACCCCTGATAGTGCTCAGCCGACTGAAGCCTAACCCCACAGTGGGTGTGGTGGCCGAAACAGCCTGGCTTGAAAATCAGCTGGTATTCAGCAACGAAGCCTTTGAAGTACTGGCATTGAAAATGGAACGCTGGTACAACGTGTCGATCGCCATTGAAGACAGTAGCCTGCTCGGGCGCCGCTTCACCGGAAGCTTCGAAAATGAAAACATTGACGAAGCCCTCACGGCGCTTTCTATAGCGCATGGCTTTGCCTATCAGCGCCAGGGAACCAGCATCCGTATCTATAAAAAATAAACTGTTCTATTGCTTGACCACCACTTGATTTTTTAAACCCATTGCTAAATGCGTGCTATGAAAAGAATCCATTTACCCACAGCCGCCGGTCGCCTGCTATCCAACCTGCGACCATGGCTACGAATGAAACTGGCCCTGCTGGTGCTAACGGCAGTGTGTATGCATGTAAGTGCGTATGCCTATGCACAAGACCGCATCACCCTCAACCTAAAAGGTGCCGAGCTACGAAAGGCCATTCAGGCAATTGAAAAAAATAGCGGCTACCGCTTCTTATTTGAAGAAGCGCTGCTGGAAGGGAAACCAAAAGTAGACCTCACTGTGGCTGATGCCGGCATCAGAGAAGTATTGCAGCAGCTGCTGAACAACACTGGCATTCGCTTCGAAATCACCTCTACCAACCTGGTGGTGCTGCGTGCCGGCGAAACCATTAAAGGTGATAACTGGATGCGAGAGGTAACCGTAAGCGGTAAAGTCACCTCTGACAACGGTGATCCGCTGGAAGGCGTATCGGTAACGGTAAAAGGAACCGGCCTGGGCACCAGTACAGATGCAAACGGCAGATTTAGCCTCACTGTACCCGATGATGCTACGCTGGTGTTCTCCTATGTGGGTTATGGCAACGTAGAAGAAGCAGTAAGCGGTCGAACCACCATTAACACAGCCCTGAAGGCGGCACAAACCGCTATGAACGAAGTAGTGGTAGTGGGTTACGGCACCCAGCGCAAACGCGACCTCACCGGCACCATCAGCTCGGTAAAGGGCGAAGAGCTGGCCCGGATGCCCAATACCAACCCTATTACATCGCTACAGGGCAAAGTGGCCGGCCTCACGGTGTCGCCATCGGGCCGGGCGGGCTCTTCACCGGTGGTGCGCATTCGCGGCGTGAATAGTACCAACAGCGCCAGCCCCGTGTACGTGGTAGATGGGGTACTGCACGACAATATTGAGTTTCTGAACCCCGCCGACATTGAAAGCATCGATGTGCTGCGAGACCCCTCCTCGATTGCCATTTATGGCCTGCGTGGCGCCAATGGCGTCATTGCCGTTACTACCAAAAGAGCTGAAAAGGGTACCACCCGCATCAACTTTCAAAGCACGGTAGGCCTGCAGCGGGTGCAGCAAAAAATTGATGTAACCGATGCCGCTGGCTTTCGCAAACTGTACGATGCACAATTGGCCAATTTGAATGCCGCTCCGTTTGACTACCGCAACTACACCGCCAATACCAACTGGCAAGATCTGGTGCTTCGCGATGCCATCATCAACACCAACAACCTGAGCATATCGAACAGTGGCGAAAAAAGCACGACACTGCTGAACCTGGGCTATACCTACCAGGATGGTGTACTGCGCAATGACAACCACCAGCGCTATCTCCTGCGCCTCAATCAGGAAATGCGGATCTCGAAAAACATCAAGATAGGTGGCGATATCAACGCCAGCCACTTCAGAGATAATCCGCCGGCAGCCAGCATTACCAATGCACTGTGGGCGGCCCCCATAGTGCCTGTGCGGGAAGATGCCAACACTTATTACTCGATGCCCAGCTTTCAGCGGGCACAGGTGGGCAACCCGATGGCCAACCTCAACCGAAATGACCGCACTTCCATTAACCAGGGCTTTCGGGCCATTGGTACCCTGTTTGCCGAGGTTCGCTTTCTACGCGACTTTTTGTGGCGTAGCGTAGTATACACCGACCTGGAGTTTGAGAGCCGCCGGGCCTACACCGCACTGCCTTTTGCCGTCATCAATTTGGGCGAAGGCGCTGAGCCTACTACCCGCTTTCTTGATCCGTTTGCCAGAACAACCGTTTCGCAGCGCAAAGCCGATTCGCGGCGCTTTCAGCAGGACCACACCTTGAACTACAACAAGAAGTTGGGCGATGGTCATAACCTGAACGTACTGCTGGGCTTTACCAGCATTTACAGTCGCAACTCGTTTTTGGAAGGTAGTCGCCGCGACACGTTTGTGGCCGTACCCAACAATCCCGATTTCTGGTACATCAACATCATCAACCCCAATACCCCCACCTTCAATGGCGGTGGTGGCAGCGAAAGCGCCATTGTGGGTTCGTTTGGCCGGGTGAGCTACAACTACAAAGGCAAGTACCTGCTGAACGCTACCATCCGTCGCGATGGCAGCTCGAAATTTGCGCCCGAAAACAGGTTTGGCACGTTTGGTAGTGTGGGCCTGGGCTGGGTAGCCAGTGATGAAGCTTTTTTCCAAAAGCAGAAAGCCATTCAGTTCCTGAAGTTCCGCGGTGCATGGGGTATTACCGGCAATGCCAACGGCTTCTCCGACTTTTTGTGGCGGCCCGGTTTGTCCAATGCCTCCAGTGCCATCTTTGGCGACAATGTGTACACTGCACTACAAGCCAGCTATATCCCCGATCCTAATCTGAAATGGGAAAGCGTATACGGTTTGGACCTCGGGTTCGATTTGAAAACGCTTAACAACCGCCTGTCGCTGGGCTTTACTTACTATGATCGTACTACCCGCGACATACTCACTGCCGTTACTATCCCCAACGAAACCCGCAGCCTGTTTACCAATTTAGGTAACATCAGCAACAAAGGGGTGGAGATTAACCTGGGTTGGGAAGACCAGATCGGCAAAGATTTCAGGTACAGCTTCTCGGCCAACTTTAGCTACAACGAAAACAAGGTGAACTCCATTGGCGACAAGCTCGACTTTCAGATTCTGGCCAACGGTGGTGTAAACCGCACCATTTCAGGTGCATCCATTGGCCACTTCTTCGGCTTCCGCCAAACCGGCATTTACCAAAGCACCGCCGATATTGCAAAAACGCCAGCATTTGTCAATAGCCTGCCCGGCGATATTTCATACGCCGACCTGAATGGTGATGGGGTGATCACTGCCGCTGACCGCGAAACACTGGGTACGCCGTTCCCGCCCTACAATTTTGGTGGCATGCTTACCCTGCAGTACAAAAGCTTCGACTTTGTAATAGAAGGACAAGGCATGGCGGGCTTCCAGATTTACACCCAACGCCGCACTCAAAACTTTGCTGTACTGAACTACGAAAGCAACCGCCTGAATGCATGGACAGGCCCCGGCACCAGCAATATTGAACCCATCATGGACAATACAAGGGGCAACAATTTCCAATTCAGTACTTACTTCCTTGAGCCCGGCGATTTCTTCCGTATTCGTACCCTGCAGGTAGGCTACACATTTGGCAGCAAAGCGTTGCGGGCCGTGGGTGCCAGGCAGGCCCGTGTATTTGCCAGCGGGCAAAACATTACCACGTTTACCCGGGTAACCGGCTACAGCCCCGAGCCACAAATAGGCAGCAT
>CANHEC010000277.1 GCA_947459455.1 Chitinophagaceae bacterium | reverse complement strand
CGGTTTGTTGCCAAACCCGGCTTTTGCCGACACGTCTTCAAACTTCAGATTGCCCTTGTTGAGATAGAGTTTGTTGGCGCCCTGATTGGCAGTGAAGAATACATCAGGCAGGCCGTCGTTGTTGATATCGCCGGTGGCTACGCCGCCGCCGTTGTAAAAGTTGCGGTACTTGAAAACGTTGAACGTATCTGTTTCGGCAATACTGTTCACGAAGTCGATCCGGCTGTCGGTTACTTCGGTAAATAGTGTTTTCGCCGGTTCATTTTTGCAGCCCACTGTTGCCACCAAACCAGCCAGCAGCAAGCATTTGCACAGATGAGAGTACATGCGGGCAAACTACTGATTTTGACCGAGTGGCAGTCTTTCGCCTGGATGTTTTAGCAATAAAAAAAGACCACCCGGGTGGGTGGTCTTTTTTGGCAGAAGCCGTATTGGCTTGTCGGCAAATTAGTAACCGAAGTTTTGCTTCAGGTTGGGGTTCGACGACAGGGCAATATTGGGAATCGGATAAACAACCTTGAATTCTTCTGATTGGTTGGGGCGCTCTTGTACCGGCGCGTTGAAAGCACCAAAGCGAACCATGTCGTTACGACGCCAGCCTTCCAGGTACAGTTCGCGGCCACGCTCACGCAGCAGGGTGGTCAGGTTTACTGAACCCAGTGCTGAAGCACGGCGCTGTGCACGCAGGGCGTTTACGATTGACAGCGGAGTTTCGCCACCGGTGGCGGTACCACCGCGCAGGATAGCTTCAGCTTTCATCAGGCGAACATCAGCAAAGCGGAAGAAAGGGAACTCATTCGGGCTACCCCAGCCACCGTCGTTGATGCTGGCAGGGTCCAGCGGAAATTTATTGGTGCGAATACCAGGGGCTTCACCGTTAAAAAACACAGACACATCCCGGGTGAAAATAAGCGGGTTGCCACCTCGATCGAAAAGTGGGCCAACGGGATCACCAATTGAGCCGGGGTTGCGAGGGTTGCTTGGGCTAACTGGTCCGAAGGCACGGCCAATCAGGAAGCCGGCAGGGGCACCCACACGGTTGGTATAGCCCGGCACGCTGTCCCTTTTCCGAACGTCACCGTCTTCGAAGCTGTCATAAAAGTCTGACAATGTAGTGAAGCCGTTCCAGGCAGATGGGCGCTGGTTGTAGTGCCATCCCATACAGGTAGCCCACACCATGTTTGTACCGTTGCCTGCGCGGCTATCAGATCCATTTTTGCGTACAAAGATGTTTTCTGAAGACTGGGTGCCATTATCCCATTTGAAGTTGTCCCAGTAGTAGCTGTCTACCTGCAGTTGAGCATTGGCAGCAAGCAGGTCGCAATAACGAATGACCTGGTTCATGTCGGCCGCCTGGAAAGTATAAGGGCCTGCTGGCTTGGTCGGATCAGCTTTGTAAACGGCCTTGTTCAGGTAAGCCTTGGCCAGCAAAGCATAAGCGGCTTCCTTGGTTGCCTGCGCACGGTTGTTGCGGTCGTAGGTAGGCAAATTTGGAATGGCGGCTTCTACTTCAGCAATGATACTATCAATAGCTGCGCTGCGGCTAAGTACATTCGGAATAACGGCTGCTGCTGCAGAGGCAGGCCGGGTTTGTACCTGGCCGTAAAGGTCGCACACTAAAAACCGGAAGAATCCGCGAAGGAACTGGCCTTCAGCCCTGGTGAGCCCGGTGGCGGTTTCAGCTATCAGTGTGGTTTGGAAAAGTGCACCGTTCAGGCCATTCCAAACGTCATTGATCTGGTTGTGGTCACCCGCCCAGGAGTGCAGGTGCAGGCGACGCCAGGTACCAAAGTCATCCCAGTCGGTACCACGGGTGGGGCCCATTAGCTCATCGGTGCTATGTTCTTGTAGCGCTTGGTAGCCGTATTGGCCTACTAACTGGTTTAACTGTTCGTAAACGGCGGCAATAGAAGGCGGAGTTGGGGCGCCCGAAGATGTATTCGGCGCAATAGATACCGGGCCTTCCAATACCGGCTCTACTTTACAGGCTGTTGCCAGCAAAGCGGCTGCAACAACGGGGAAAGCAAACTTTTTCATCATGGTTTCCATTTTTTTTCACTCAATCGTTGTACTACAATCCAATGTTGGCAGTCAGGTTAAGGATACGCGGACGTGGAACTTGGGTATAATCGAATCCGCGGCTGGGAATACCGTTGATATTTTTATCGACGTTCACTTCAGGATCGACGCCCGAGTAACCACTCCACAGCGCTAAGTTCTGTCCGGATGCTGCCAACGAGAAGGTTTTGATGAAGCTATTCGGCTTGATTTTGAAGTTGTAGTTAACAGACACGTTGGTCAAGCGAATAAAGTCGCCTTTTTCAAGGAAGCGAGTAGATACACTGCCTGGATTGAAAGGGTTTTCAGGGCCAAATCCTACATCACGGGTAACATTCCGGGCATTTCCCAAGCTTCCCTTCAGGAAAAGGGCATTCGCTGTGTTGTTGTAGATGTAGTGCCCGGCAACACTGTTGAGAAACGCACTCACACTCAGGCGACCAAATGTGAACGTATTCGTGAGGCCTGCAAAGAATGTGGGCAGGGCGCTACCCGCCAGTACGTTTTGGGCGCCTTCACCGTATTGGGCAAAACCATTGCCATCAAATCCATTGAACTGCAGCATCGACCATGTGAAGATGGGGTTGTTGTTGGTCAGGACTTGGGCAAAGGCACCCGTCAGGCCCTGGCCACTTACAGCACCAGTATTGATGGGGGTGGGGAGACCAGTGATATTGTTCTTTTGGAATGTCATGTTGTATTGAATATCCCAGCTGAACTTTCTGCCCTTTACGGCCTGATAGTTAACGTTGAATTCCCAGCCCTTGTTCACTACGTTTCCGGCAAGGTTGATCCACCAGAAGGCCTGCGGCGCAAAGCCGCCGGGGGTAGGCGCAAAGAATAGCATGTCTTTACGGCGGGTATGGAAGTAGTCCACAGTCAGGTTGAGTCGGTTATCAGCTGTAGTCAAATCGATACCAACACCGGCGGTAGCTACTTGCTCCCAACGCAGGTCGGGGTTGCCTTGCTGTATGAAGCGAGTGATTGAACCGTTGCCGGGGTCGAAAGTTTGCTGAAGATTGAGGGCCGCATATGAGCCCAGGTTGTCCTGAGCGCCCAATACACCGTAGTTGGCCCGGATGCTGATATCGCTGAACAGATTACCCAGCGCTTTTGGAGCCCACTTTTCATTCATTACACGCCATTTGGCCGCAAAGGCGGGGAATACACCATAGCGGTTGTTGGCGCCAAACTTCGAAGAGCCATCTGCACGTACGGTAGCAGTCAAATAGTACCGGTCATCGTAGTTATAGTTCACCCTACCGAAAAACGACTGCAACGCATTGTAATCGAAGCCAGGAACGAAGTCGGTGTAGTTGCGGAAGTTATTGAAGTTCTCCACAAATACGTCGGTCGGATTAATAACCGGAACGAAAGTTCCCCATCCAACTCGCCCCTTATAATTGGTCTCAAATCGCTGGTATGAATACCCGCCTTGCGCACTCACGTTGTGGTTGCCAAAGGTCTTGTCATAGTTCAAATATGCTTCCTGCAGCAATGATTGAGTAGTAAAGGTTTGTCGGGTGGTTCGGCCGTTTCCGAATATCTGCGAGTTATTGAACTCCCGTCCAAACACATTTATCTGGCCACCATAGGCATTGGTTCCCAGGCGAGGATCGGCAAAAGAAGTACGCACCTGCTTCGACAGATCAAGACCGGTCACTGATTTGATTGACAGGTCTTTGGTAATCTGGTAAGTCAAGGAAACGTTTGCCAGCATGCGATTGATGTAATCTTCATCGCGGTAGTAGTCCAGCATTTGCACAGGATTGCGCTGGTCGCCAGGCTGGAAATAAGATCCATCGGGATTGCGCACGGGATTGGTTGGATTGAACTGCAGTGCAGCTCCTAACAGGCTACCCTGAAAACCGGCGTTATTACTGATGGGAACGTACTGGTTTTCAGTACGTGAGCCAGTGGCGGTTACATCTATGCGGAACTTATCGTTAAACAGCTTCTGGCTGACGTTGGCACGCATGGTGTAGCGCTTCAAGCCGAGGTTACGAACAATGCCCTGCTGGTTGTCAAAACTACCACTCAGCCGAACCGTGGTGCTCTTGGTATTAAAGCCGTAGCTCAGGTTGTAGTTCTGCGAAACGGATGTGCGGAAAATTTGGTCTTGCCAGTCAGTATTAGCTCCGCCATCGATTAGTCGGGTGGCGGCCTGTGCATCGGCCAAAGGCCTACCGCCAAGAACATTTGCACCGGTTACCCCTTGAAGAAATTCTTCACGGTTCATAAGATCGTAGCGCTTTGCTGTACCGGCTATGCTGGTACCAGCCGTAAATTGCAGACTGCCTTTTTTGCCACCCTTGCCGGCCTTGGTAGTAATCAATACTACGCCGTTGGCACCACGAGAGCCGTAAATGGCTGCTGCAGATGCATCTTTCAGAATGGTGATGCTTTCGATATCGTTCGGGTTCAGGAAGATGAGGGG
>CANHEC010000276.1 GCA_947459455.1 Chitinophagaceae bacterium | reverse complement strand
TCGTTGAAGAAGAAATCGTCCTGGCTGGGATAGTCTGGCCAAATATCCTCAAGGCCTTCATATATCTCGCCATCGTCTTCCAACTCTTGCAGGTTTTCTACCACCTCAATCGGGGCTCCCGAACGTATAGCATAGTCGATCAGCTCGTCTTTGGTAGCCGGCCAGGGGGCATCTTCCAGATGCGAAGCAAGTTCAAGGGTCCAAAACATAGCGACAGCCCTCCTTTAATTTTTGGCAAATGTATGGGTAGAAACCAAATTTCCAAATGCAGCCGAAAGCCTGTGGATTGTTTTGCAAATCCTAATGATTTACAAAGTATTAGGGCGCAGCACTTGGTTTACTTTTACAGCCATGGAAACTGTGCTGACCGGCCGCCACCTGGCAAAACGCTATGGCCAACTGGCTATTTTGACCGATGTATCGCTTTCGCTGCAATCCGCAGAAATTGTGTCGATCGTTGGTGCATCGGGAGCTGGCAAAAGCACTTTGCTGCACATTTTGGGCACTTTGGAACAGCCCGATCAGGGCAGTGTAGAAATTGACGGGCAGGATGTGACCAGGCTAAGCCGTACCGAATTGGCAAAATTCAGGAATCGTCATATCGGTTTTGTTTTTCAGTTTCACCACCTGCTGCCAGAGTTTACAGCGCTTGAAAATGTGTGTATTCCTGCCTGGATTGCCGGTACCGACAAAAGAGAAGCGCATGCCTATGCGCTGCAACTGCTGCATCTGCTGGGCCTTTCGGAAAGAGCACAGCACAAGCCCTCACAGCTATCGGGCGGCGAACAACAACGGGTAGCAGTAGCTCGTGCACTGATCAATAAACCCACTATTTGCTTTGCCGATGAACCCACCGGCAACTTGGACAGTGTCCATGCGGCCGAGTTGCATGCCTTGTTTTTTGAGCTGCGTCAACAATTGAAGCAAACATTCCTGATTGTGACACACAATGAGGCACTGGCCGCCATGAGCGACCGGCAACTAACCATGAAAGACGGACAACTGGTGCACTGATCAGCAAGTGTGCAGGCTTGTACCCATCGGGGTTTTTAGCAAAAATGCGGCCGACTATTTGACCCGTGGCCGCCAGGGCACTTCGGGTGCCTGCAGGTGCTGCGCAGCAAACCGGGCCAATACAAATAAGTAATCGCTCAGGCGATTGACATACTTGACTACCAGCGACAAAGGCTGTTCGGCTTCGGCCTGCAAATGCACGATGCAACGCTCGGCGCGGCGGCACACACAGCGGGCTATGTGCACCTGCGAAACGGTGGGATGGCCACCCGGCAGCACAAAACTTTTCATGGCAGGAAGTACCGCCTCCATCGCATCAATGCGCTGCTCTAACAGCTCCACATCGCTTTCAAACAAATCAGGTATTTGCAGCGGCGATTCTTTTGCAGGGTCACAAGCCAGTGCAGCACCGATGGTAAAAAGCCGGTCTTGCACTTCGAGCAGCGTGGCCTTTTCAGGCAAATCGCTCAGCAAATCGGCCACTAATCCAATATGTGAATTCAATTCATCGACGGTGCCATAGGATTCGATCCGCAGGTGCGCCTTTGATACCTTGGTGCCGCCGATCAGCGAAGTATTCCCTGTGTCGCCCGTTTTCGTATATATTCTGAATGCCATTTTTGAAATCCCCGCACCAAAAGTGCACGGTTTCTAACAATAGCCTGCCCCCAAGGTTCAATTATTTTTTCACAGCCGTATCAGGCCTGCGCATGCAGTCTGGGCTTGCCTGCCCGCTGCTCATCGCTCTCTATCACCCCATCCCGCAGGCGGATCACCCGCTTGGCGTAGCCGGCAATATCCTCTTCATGGGTTACCAATACAACTGTATTGCCTGCTTCCTGAATGGCTGAAAACAAATCCATGATTTCGACGGAGGTACGGCTGTCCAAGTTGCCGGTGGGTTCGTCGGCCAAAATGATAGCCGGGTTATTAACCAATGCCCGGGCGATGGCTACCCGCTGTATCTGGCCGCCACTCATTTCGTTTGGCTTGTGGTGGCTTCTATCGGCCAATCCTACTTTTTTGAGTACTTCCATGGCCATCTCGTGCCGCTCTTTTTTCGAAATGCCGGCATACACCAGCGGCAATGCCACATTTTCGGCAGCAGTGAGACGAGGCAGCAGGTTGAACTGCTGGAAAACAAACCCGATTTCCTTGTTTCGGATCTGCGCCAGCTCTGCATCCTGCATTTGGCTTACTTCCTGATTGTTCAGCACGTAGCGGCCGGAAGTGGGGCTATCGAGACACCCAAGAATATTCATAAGGGTGCTTTTACCCGAACCGGATGGACCCATCAACGCGACGTACTCATTTTTATAAATATCGAGCTGAATGCCCTTGAGCACCTCCAGCGACTGGCTGCCCATGTAATACGACTTACGAAGATTATCGAGATGGATGATTCCTTGCATGGCGGTGCTGATTACTTGCGAATGACTTTGGGTACTTTAAAGATTTGGCCATCGGTATGGGCTGCTGCTGCCAGCATGCCGGGGGTCGCTGCAGGCGGGGCAGCTGTGTCAGGACGCAATACATTGTGTGCCGATCCCATGTATCGTAGCGGCTCTACGCCGCTGGTGTCCAATTGCTCCAGCTTGTTAACGAATTCAATCATCCGCTGCATATCGGCTACCATGGCTTCTTTTTCGGTGGGCGAAAAAGTGAGGCGTGCCAGATTGGCCAGTTGATCGATCAGTGCTTGATTTATTTCCATACTTCACCCTACGGCCCTCAAAATTAGCTGAAACGAGCGGCTATAGGTGCAGGGATTGTTACCAGCGGCCCGCATATTAGCCAAAGGGGGCCCGGCACTGATGAAGCGCCTGAGGCACCTCGTAGCAGCAGACGCACCGGATCCACTATTTTCCGATACAGAACTTGCTGAAAATGTAATCAAGCTGGTCCTCGTTGGTAATGGCGCCCGTGATTTCGCCCAGAAAATGCAGACAACGCCGAATATCGAGGGCAATCAGGTCGGCAGGGGTACCCTGGCGCAAGCCGCTATCAATATCGGCCAGGCTGGCCGCTACCTGCTGCAAGGCAGCATAGTGGCGGGCATTCGTCACAATAGTGCTCTCGCCAGTGTCGGCGCCCTGCAACACAAGGTCCACCAACTTCTCTTTTAATAGATCGACATGCAGTCCGGTTTGTGCTGAGATGTACAATACATCGTACTCTCCCAGCCTTTGGCTTTTTGAGCCCGACAACATGTCGGCCTTATTGCCCACCAACAAAAACCGTCGTGCTTCCTTTTGTAAAGTGGCGATGGCCTCCTGTAGTTGCTGCGCATCTTCGCTTCCTGCATCAAACAAATACAGAACAATGTCGGCCTGACGCATTTTCTCCAGGCTCTTCTCCACGCCTATTGCCTCTATCTGGTCGGTGCTTTGCCTGATACCGGCCGTATCAATCAGCCGGAAGAGCACCCCACTTATGTTCAGCACTTCTTCGATCGTATCGCGGGTAGTGCCGGCTATATCGCTTACAATGGCCCTGTTTTCGTTGAGTAGCGTATTCAGCAAAGTGCTTTTACCGGCATTAGGCTTGCCTACAATGGCTACGGCCACCCCTTGCTTTATCACATTGCCCAGCTGAAAACTTTGAAGTAATCCCTGCACCGTTTGATCCATAGTACGTATTAGCCTAAGCAGGGCCGTACGATCGGCAAACTCCACATCTTCTGTGGCAAAATCCAGCTCCAGCTCGATCAATGCGCTGAATTGTATCAGCTGCTCACGAAGGGCTGCCAGCACATGGCTGAAGCCACCACGCATTTGGTGAATGGCCGTATGGTGTGCCGCCGCCGAGTGACTCGCTATCACATCGGCCACAGCCTCCGCTTGTGCCAGGTCCATTTTACCGTTCAAAAAGGCCCGCTGTGTAAACTCGCCCGGCTTGGCCAGTCTGGCGCCTGCCGCCACCGCAGCATTCATTACTTCCTGCAGAATGTAAGGTGAACCGTGGCATGAAAATTCCACAACATCCTCGCCAGTAAAGCTGCGCGGCGCCCGGTAAATAGTAGCTACCGCCTCATCGATGCGTTCTGCTGCCCATTCTATCCAGCCCACTTTTACAGTGTGCGATGGCCGCTTGTGCAGGCCGGCACCTGGCATCAGTTGTTGCGCTATGCCGAGGGCCTCCGGCCCGCTCAGCCGAATGATGCCCAGCGCCCCTACACCCGGTGGGGTGGCCAATGCCACAATTGTATCCTGCCAGCTTTGCATATAGCAGGCAAAGATGGCGAGATTGAAAGCAAAAACAGCCACCTATAGCACAGAGGGTGGCTGCCGGTAGTGATGCCGCTAATTGCTCAGTCGGAAAATGATAGGCTGGCGATGCCGGTATCGCACTTTACGATTCGATTGCTCGGCGGGAATCCACCGCGGCCCCTGTGCAATAATGCGAACAGCTTCGGCGGCCAGGCCGTAGCCAGGATCATTCAGCGCTTTTACTTCGCTGATGTTGCCTTCGGGATCTACTATAAACTCAAC